>PQAQ01000244.1 GCA_003105305.1 Candidatus Methylomirabilota bacterium | reverse complement strand
GTCTATAAGGTGCTGCCCGGCCGTATGCTCTCCGATGTCGAGATCTATGAATTTGACGACCACGATCGGTTGCGTCTCGTAACCTGGGCGGCGCACGCCGACCCGGTGGATTCGAATCGGTGGATGCTCATAGATGTGACGCAACGCACGATTGAGGATGGGGGGATCGTCTCGAAGCGACTCGCCAGTCTGCCCTGGGTCGGATCGTTGACCCCGGCGCACGTGGAACTGCTCGTCCTACCCGTCGACGTGCTGTCGCGTTCGACGCTCAGCCAGTATATCGCATTCCTGAAAAAGACCGGCCAGGATGTCGCGCGTCTGGAGATCCGGCTATGGCAACAGGTTACAATGCCCCTCTCGACCCTGATGATGGTGCTGGTCGCGATCCCCTTTGTGCTCGGTCCGCTCCGGACGGCGACGGTCGGCAAGCGAATCCTCCACGGATCGCTGCTCGGCGCCGCCTTTCATCTGGGCAGCCATCTTATGGCCCATCTCGGGGCGATCTGGCATCTGAACGCCCCGCTGACCGTATTAAGTCCGCTGGCCGTCCTGGGCGGTGTAACCGTATGGGTGTATCGTCGCGTCCGTTGAGTTCACGGTTGAGCCGAACACCGAGAGCGCGCGCTGTTCCTCTGCCACAAAACAGCGACCATCCGGAGAGTAGCCGCGCATCGACACGCTGATCTCCCACCCACCAGGCGATGGACGCACCTCATAGATATGATATCCCCCACACCGCCGCGCCTGTACCCTACGCGAGGAGGCTGACGGGACGCCTATCAGCGGGATAGCGCCCGACCCGGTGGACAGGTACGCAACGGACGAACGGTGCGCATGTCCGTGCAACACCATCTCCACACCATACCGGGCAAGAAGGGCCCTTAATGTCGCTCCGTCCGTGAGTCGTTTGCGCCATGCGACCATGGCCGTCACAGGAGGATGATGAATGAGGAGGATCCTAAACCGGCCCTGTCGACGGGTACGATCGAGAACGGCGCCCAGCCTCTCTATCTGCGCAGTCCCCAGACCGCCCGTGGCAAAAAAGGGGGCGGAGGGGCGCGCAGAATTGACTCCAATCAGAACGGCCGGCCCGCGCATTCGGACACTTGGAAAGAACGAACGCCCCGGCTCTTGCTGTTCCCCGATGTTGAGTCCGGGATCGGAGACCATGTAGGGCGTCCACAAGGCGAGGGTGTCCTCCCAACGACCGCGAATATATGCATCATGATTACCCGGGACTACGGTCACTTCGGTCGGCGAACCCAGCGTCTCCAACCAACGTCGAACTTGTTGACATTCATCGGGAAGGCCGATGTGGGTCAGGTCGCCCGTGATGACAATGTGGTCCGGCGCCAGTCCGTCCAGATCGTGACGCAGTGCGTCCAGAATGGCAGGCATGTGTTCGTGACGACGCCGGAATCGCCAAGACAGGTAGCCAAGCGCACGCTTGTTCAGGAGAGCGCGGATCTTGACGTGAGCCAGCGACGTGAGATGCAGATCGGAGAGGTGGGCGAGCCTGAAGATCTCGTTTCTCTGCTGAGATTGCCGATACAACATACTGATACTATAGCACAGCGAGGTCGCAGTCCGCGCTGGAAGCGCTTTGACTTTCGCCTTAACTCTGGTATGGTCACACTTGGCGCGCTACGCCGGCGTTGACGGCGCCGGCACACGTGACTTTTCAGGGTTTTACCGCCGCCACAAAGGAGGGCGGGACGCCATTGGATCATCAGTTTGGGCTGGTCTGGGTGACCCCATTCGCCCTGATGCTCTTCTCCATTGCGGTCCTGCCGATACTGGTTCCTCGCTGGTGGGAGTCCAACCTCAATAAGGGACTCGTCAGCGCGTTCTTCGCGCTTCCCGTCGTATTCTATATCTTGATGGTGGATAGGTCGCGCCTTGTCGAGACGGGGACCGAGTATGCGGCATTCATGGCGCTGCTTGCGGCCCTGTTTATCATCACCGGCGGAATCCGTCTGCGAGGCTCGTTATCCGGTACGCCGTTCGCCAATACTGTCACTCTGGCGCTCGGGGCCATCTTTGCAAATGTTGTCGGAACGACCGGGGCCTCAATGTTGTTGATTCGTCCGATCCTTCGGGCCAACGAGCGGCGTCGGCATCAGGTGCATATTGTGATATTCTTCATTTTCATCGTCTCAAACATCGGCGGCCTGCTCACCCCTCTCGGCGATCCGCCGCTCTTTCTCGGCTTTCTGCGAGGCGTACCGTTCGGCTGGACGATTCGACTGCTGCCGCATTGGCTGATTATGGTCGCATCACTACTTCTCATCTTCTACGTGTGGGACCGGCACAGGTATGAGGCCGAGCGGCCGATATCCCGGAGGACAGCCTCGGCAGAGCTGAAGGATCGGGAAAGGCTCAGCGTGGAAGGCGCGGTGAACATCCTGTTCCTGGCGGGCGTACTAGCCGTTGCCTTTGTGATCGGACGATTCGGCGCCCAGATCGGCCTGCAATCTGAATACGCGCACCGGGGAGGGCAGATACTAGGGCTGGGTATCCTCGCGTGTCTCTCTCTGCTGATGACACCTCGGGATACGCGCGCAGCCAACGGCTTTACGTTAGCCCCCATTATGGAGGTTGCGGTGATCTTCGCCGGGATCTTCACAACCATGATCCCCGCGCTCGCCCTCCTGGAGACCCGCGGGAGCGAGCTTGGTCTTACGCACCCATGGCAGTTCTTTTGGGTGACAGGACTCCTCTCAAGCGTCCTCGATAACGCTCCGACCTATCTGGCCTTTGCGTCGATGGCCAGCGGGCTGATGGGGACAGAATCGGCGCACCTGGGTCAGCTTCTCCGGGCCGTCACCTCAGACGCGCACGGCGAAGCGCTGTTGACGGCGGTCTCTGTCGGCGCCGTATTCATGGGCGCGAATACCTATATCGGCAACGGTCCCAACTTCATGGTCAAGGCGATCGCAGAGGAGGCCGGAGTTCCCATGCCGTCTTTTTTCGGCTACATGAAGTACGCTGTCGGTATTCTACTGCCTCTTTTTGTCGTGGTAACCTTCGTCTTCTTCCGCCCCTAGCGCCGCAGCGCTATTACTTGCCCACCACGAAGTGCGCCCGTCGATTCCATTTCCAGGCCGACTCGTCGTGACCCATGACGAACGGCCGCTCTTTCCCAAAGCTTACAGTCTTGATGCGCTTTGCAGCTATGCCGGCCGCGATCAGATAGTCCTTGGCAGCCTTGGCCCGTCGCTCGCCCAGGGCCAGGTTGTACTCCGCCGTCCCCCGTTCGTCGCAGTGGCCTTCGATCGTGACCTGCGCCTTCGGGTTCGCGTTCAGCCACTGACGATCCTCGTTGAGGCTGGACCTTGCATCATCGCGGATTGCGGATTTGTCAAAATCGAAGAAGGCGTCCTTGAGCGGCGATTCCTGACCTGCCGTTATCGGCTGCTGCGCAGTCGGCGCGCCGGCCGCGGGAGGCTCCTGGACCGGAACCGGGGGTTTCACCTTTACCTCAGACTGAGTGGCGGATTCCATACCGCCGAGATCTGCGCGCTTTGGACAGCCGGAGAGCACGAGTACAAGGGAACACAGTAGCCCCATGGTCGCAATACTTCTGAACCCCCAGGATTTCTCCATTTGCCTTTGCCTCCTCACGAGATGTTCATTGGGACGGAGCGATCCATAGCTCCCGCCACAGCCTCACATCATTCACCCCGCACAGACAACGCGCGCCCACCTGTTTGTCGAGTCGAATGGGCACGGACACACCGCACTCGTGTCACACTATCCTAGAACTGTGTTATCTATACCCCTCGTCCCTACGCGTGTCAAATAAATTCCAGGTTTATGTGCAAGACGCCTCTGGGGCGGGCCCGTTGACTCGGCGGGCAGTACACGTGATAATTGGATCAGGACGAGCGGACAGATATGATCAGGTTACAGCAGGTGTCCAAGATCTACTCGTTGGGTCACGTCGAGGTGCCGGCCCTGGATAGGGTGACGCTTGCCGTCGAACCGGGCGAGTTTGTTGCGTTGGTCGGACCGAGCGGCTGCGGCAAGAGCACGCTCCTGAACCTGATGGCGGGGATCGATCGACCGACTTCAGGTGAGGTGTGGCTGGAGCGGGAGCGGCTGGATTGCCTGTCGGATGAACGCCTGGCGCGGCTTCGTCGGACTCAGATCGGAATCGTCTACCAGTTCTTTAACCTGCTCCCGACGCTCACCGCCAAGGAGAATGTCGCGCTGCCGCTGCTGTTGGACGGGCGGAGACGCGGCGAGGTCGAACAGCGCGTTGAACGTGGGCTGCAACGGGTCGGTTTGACACGTCGCGCCGAGCACTGGCCCCATGAGCTGTCCGGCGGAGAACAGCAGCGGGTGGCGATAGCCCGGGCGATCGTGGCCGGACCGCGGGTTGTCCTAGCCGACGAGCCGACCGGGAACCTGGATTCGGTGGCGGGCGGCGCGGTGCTGGATCTGCTCGAGGAGTTGCACAGGGAGCAAGGCCAGACGATTGTCCTGGCAACCCACAGCCCGGAGGCGGTAAAAAGAGCCGGTCGCGTCGTTCACCTCCGTGATGGGAGGCTCGAAGAGTTCTAACGTGCACACCTGGTCGGTCATACGGCTCACCATCCTCCGCCAGCTCCGGACGAACCCGGTCAGAGTATTAGTGACCGTGACCGGCGTGGCTATTGGCGTCGCGGCCTTTACCGCGATCCAGGCAACCAACGAGAGCGTCCTGCATTCGTTTACACAGGCTATCGATCTGGTGGCCGGTCGCGCCACACTTGAGATTACCGGCGGTGAGGCGGGCATCGACGAACGGCTCCTGCCAGCGGTGCAACAGATAGACGGGGTGTCGGCGGCCGCACCGATCGTGCAGACGGTAGCGTCCGTTGCCGAGCAGCCGGGCGAAGCGCTTCTGCTTCTGGGCGTCGATCTGTTCGCGGAAAACCCGTTTCGGGAATACCGGCTGGCCGGCAGCGATCGTCCGCCCGGGATCGAAGACCTGCTCAGCCTCGACGCGATCTTTGTGACGACGACGTTCGCGGAGGCCCATGGGTTGCGGAAAGGCGGACACCTCACCCTCCTGGTCGGGATGAGGCGGCAGAGGTTCAGCATCAAGGGGCTGCTGGCCCCGCAGGGACCGGCCAGGGCGTTTGATGGCAATATCGCGATTCTGGACATTGCCGCGGCCCAGGCGGCGTTCGGGAGGATTGGGCGACTCGATCGGATCGATCTGGTGACCCGTGAACAGGTTTCACCGGATGAGATCCGAACGCGCCTGGCGAAACTTCTTCCGCCGCACCTGACTGTCCAGCGGCCGGATCGGCGGGGCCGTCAGGTCGAGAAGATGCTCCGGGCGTTTCGACTCAATCTGACCGCCCTGAGCGCCATCGCGCTGCTGGTCAGTCTGTTCCTGGTCTACAACGCGGTCTCGCTGTCGGTCCTGGAGCGGCGGCGTCAAATCGGGATCCTCCGATCGCTCGGCCTGACGCGGGGCGCAGTGGCCGCGCTCTTTGCCGCGGAAGGGACCGCGCTGGGACTCCTGGGCTCACTGCTCGGCGTGGGGGGCGGACTGCTGCTTGGCCGGTCGCTCCTGCGGGGCGTCTCGCAGACCGTCTCAACCCTCTATGCCTATCTTCGGGTCGACGCGATCCAGGCCGGCCCAGTCCTGCTGCTGACGGCGCTCGGGTTGGGAGGCGCCGGCGCTCTGCTGGCCTCCATTGCGCCGGCCTACGCGGCGAGCCGGATCGCGCCGAAGGACGCGATGCAGATCGGCTCCTTTGAACGGACCTGGATACGCCGCTCCCACCGCATTCTTCTGGTCGGCCTCCTGCTGCTCGCCGCCGCATTCCTGTTGACGCGCCCGGGTCCGGTCGGCGGCGCGCCCCTCTTCGGTTACCTCTCTCTAGCCTGCCTTATCTTTGGGGTCGCCTGCTTCACCCCCAGGCTCTTGCGCCTCACCGGAACAGGCATTCATCTGCTCTGCAGGGGGAGACGCGCCCCACTGCTCACGCTTGCCGCCGGCACCCTATCGTCGCAGGTTGGACGAAGCGCCGTGGCGGTTGCCGCCATGATGACCGCCGTTGCGATGCTGGTTGGGCTGACCCTCATGATCGGCAGCTTCCGGCGGACGGTGGAGTTGTGGGTCGAGCAGACGATCAGGGCCGACCTTATCGTGTCGCCGGCCGCACGCTTCGTGAAAGGAAGCGATGCGACGCTTTCGGACAGCTTCATCGAGAGCGCCGCTCGGGTCCCCGGCATTGCTGCGGTAGACCCGTTCATCGGTCAGCGTGTCGAGCTGATGGGGCATGAAGGGCTGCTCGCGACGGGGGATTTCGAGGTGGTGGCGCATTACGGCAGGCTCCTGTTCAGACAAGGAGAGTCGGCTGCGGTCATGCGGCGCGCCAAAGCTGAGGACGGGGTGATCATTTCGGAGAGCCTCGCGTTGTCCAGAGGACTGACTGAGGGGGACCGGGTGTCGTTCGTGCTGCCGTCAGGCCGGATCGAGCTTCCGATTACCGGGGTCTTTTACGACTACTCCACCGATGGCGGCAAGGTCGTGATGGATCGAAAGCTCTGGACACGGTTGGGGGGCGACCATGGCGCCGACATGGTGGCCATCTATCTTCAACCGGGAGCGGATGAAGCGGCTGTGCGTCGACAGCTTCTGGCAATTGCCGGCACGGACAGCGCGATCGCGCTCAACTCGAATCGAGCGCTAAAAGCCCGGGTCCTGGAAATCTTTGACAATGCCTTTGCGGTGGCGCGCGCCCTGGAGCTGATCGCCATTGTGGTCGGCGTGCTCGGTATCTTCAATGTCTTGTGGGCCTCGGTCCTGAGTCGGCAACGGGAAATCGGCATCTTACGGTCGGTCGGGGCGACGAAGGCGCAGCTCGTGCGGGTCATCCTGGGAGAGGCGGGACTGCTTGGTCTGCTGGCCGAACTGCTTGGTCTGCTGGCCGGTATCGCGCTGTCGTTGATTCTGATCCACGTCATCAACAAACAGTCGTTCGGCTGGACCATTCAATTTCAGTTCTCCTGGTGGGTTGTCGTCAAGTCGTCGATCATTGCGCTCGGCGCGGCGTTGCTGGCCGGCTATCTGCCGGCCAGACAGGCGGCCCGCCTGAACATCCCTGCGGCGGTGGCGTATGAGGGGTAGGCGTGTGACGATCGGCGCAACCGCGCTCCTCTGTCTCCTGCTCAGCGGTCTTGGAGCGTCGGGAGAGGCGGCCTTTCGGCAGGCGCTGCCCGGCTACCGATTCGTCTTTCCGCGGGACCATGCCTCGCATCCCGACTTCAAGACCGAGTGGTGGTACTATTCGGGACATCTGCACACCAATGACGGGCAACGGTTCGGCTATCAACTGACCTTTTTCCGGGTCGGCGTCGATCCGGCGCTGCGTGGCGACAGCCGGTCCCGATGGGCCGTTCGAGACCTGTACCTGGCACACTTCGCGATCTCAGACCTTGCGGATCGCCGTTTCCAATACTGGGAGCGCCGCAGCCGCGGCGCCCTGGACTCAGCCGGCGCTTTGACCGATGCGTTCAAGGTCTGGAACGGCCCGTGGGCCGCCGGTGGAGATGGAAAGACTCACCATCTGACCGCGAGCGCCGAGGGGTATGCGATCGACCTTACCCTGACTCCAACCAAACCGCCCGCCATCCATGGCGTTAATGGCGTCAGCCAAAAGGCGGCGGGACTCGGCCATGCGTCTCACTACTACTCACTCACCAAAATAGCGACCGAGGGAACGCTGATCGTTGCCGGGAAGCGGCTGGCCGTGACCGGATCGACCTGGATGGATCACGAGTTCGGCGTGGGCCAACTGGGAGAATCGCAGGCAGGGTGGGACTGGTTCTCAATTCAGCTCGACGGCGGCGCCGAACTGATGCTCTACCAGATCCGGCGGGCGGATGGCCGCCCCGATCCCTATTCCAGCGGCAGCCTGATCCGTCCGGACGGGCGAGTCGAGCATCTGCCGCTCAACGCCTTTTCATTGACACCGCAGGAATTCTGGCAGAGTCCGAAGAGCGGCGGTCGATATCCGATCCGGTGGCGGATCCAGGTCCCCAGTCGACGCCTCGACCTGTCGGTGCGGGCCGCGTTTCCCGATCAGGAACTGGATACGCGCGGCAGCACGCTGGTCACCTATTGGGAAGGATCTGTCGCCATTTCTGGGACTGCGGATAATCGACCGATTACCGGCGTGGGGTATCTGGAGATGACCGGCTACGCCGCCCCCTTCCGCCAGCCGCTGTGAAGGAGACGGAACGACCGTTCTACCTCTGGCGACCGGTGCGAGACCAGATGCTGGCCAGGGCTGCGCCAGAAAGGTTGTGCCAGATGCTGAAGAGGGCGCCCGGCAACGCTGTAGCCGGCGAAAAATATTTGACGGCCAGCGCCACGGCCAGCCCGGAATTCTGCATGCCGACCTCGATCGCAATCGTTCGGCAGATGATAGAGTCAAACCCGAGCGCTTTGGATACCATGTACCCGCCGGCGAGCCCAATGAGATTGTGCAGGATCACGGTGATGATGACGGGCAGGGCCAACGCTGAAAGCTGCGGCTGATTCAGCGAAACAATTACGCCGATAATGAGGACAATACCGACGATTGAAATGAAAGGAAATACCCGCTTTACCCCTCCAAGTCTATCGCCCCATTGCGTGTTGACAAAGACACCGCACCACACCGGAACCAGAATAATCTTGAGGATACTGACCAGCATGTCGGCGGTCGGCACCGCCACCAACTGCCCGACATACAGCCACGTGAGCAACGGCGTCATTACCACGGCCAGCATGGTTGTCATGGAGGTCAGGGTGATGGAGAGCGCCACATCGCCCCTCGCCAGATAGGTGATCACGTTCGATGCGGTCCCCCCAGGGGCCGCGCCTACCAGGACGACCCCCACCGCCACAGGTAACGGCAGACAGAGCAGCCGGGTCAACGACCATCCGATCAGCGGCATCAGAAGGAACTGCAGGGCCACCCCGAGCGTAATAACAATAGGTCGTTTGACGGTGGCTGTGAAATCGCCAGGTGTGAGCGTCACGCCCATGCCGAACAT
>PQAQ01000243.1 GCA_003105305.1 Candidatus Methylomirabilota bacterium | reverse complement strand
ACAGATCGCCCACAAAGAGGGCGCCCAGGCCCTGGTCACCGGTGAGAGTCTCGGCCAGGTCTCGTCACAGACCGTTGAAAACATCGCCGCCGTCGAACAGGCATCAACCTTGCCGATACTGCGGCCGTTGATCGGAATGGATAAGGACGAGATTACGCAGCAGGCGCAGCAGATCGGCAGCTACGATATCTCTATTATCCCCGACCAGGACTGCTGCTCGATGTTTACACCGAGGCAGGCGGCGACACGTGCGACGCACCGCGAGGTCGAACTGGCTGAACGTCCCCTTGACCTGGACCGCCTCGCGGCGCAGGGTCACGCCGCTGCGTACTCCCTCGATCTGACATTTCCCGATCGGTAGAGGCGCGTCGCGATGCGCCTCTACTTCTTCGGCTGATACTTCGGAACAGCCAGCGAGCGGATATAGGCGACGACCTCTTTAATCTCCTGGTCGTTCAGCATGCTGCCGTAGCCGGTCATCAGCGGGCTCAGCTTCTCAGCGGCGCTGCCGTTCTTGATGACATTTGTCAATTGCGCGTCGGTTCTGGCGTTCATATACTTGCCGTCGGTAAAGTTCCGCGGCTTGGGATTCAGCGCAGCGGCTGCCATCCCATCACCCTTGCCTGCCGGACCGTGACACGGCACGCAAAAGGTCATAAACTTCTCGGGCGCCTTAGGCGCGTTGTTGGCCGACCCGGCTGCCCAGGCCCCTGTCGAGCTGACGATCAGCGCGGTCAGCGCCATCACATGAACGGTCGTTTTTCTCACCATTGATGCCTCCTGTGAAGGTGTTGCGGGTTACCCAATAGAACGCCCAACCAACGTCTCGTTATTAGATGTTGCACCCCGCATCACCCTCTGTCAAGGGGAAGTTGACCGAACAGGGTATCTTCGCGCCGGTTGCGCACTCCTCTTGCGGGGCGCGACAGATTACGGTATATGGTGAGAGCACACGACACCGAATGCGGAAGTCAGACAAGGAGAACAATCGATGTCGCGAGTGAGAGTACGGGTACCAGCTTCAACGGCCAATCTGGGACCGGGGTTCGACACACTCGGAATGGCGTTAAGCCTCTACAATGAAGTAGAACTCAGCGATGAGGGTGAAGGTCTCCAGCTTCATGTTGAGGGCGAAGGGAAGGTCGATCTGGAGCGGGCGGGTGAGCGCAACCTTGCGGTTCAAGCGGCGCGGGAGACGCTGCGGGATCTGGGTTTTGAGCCTGCCGGACTGCGGGTTCGCCAGATTAACCGGATCCCGCTGGGGCGCGGCCTGGGCAGCAGCGCCGCCGCCTGTCTCGCCGGGGTCGCGGCCGCTGCCGGACTGGCCGGCGTCCAGCTCTCGACAGATGAGCTGCTCGCCAGAGCCCTTCCGTTCGAAGGTCACCCCGACAACGTGACGCCGGCCCTCATGGGAGGGCTCACGACCTCCGCCCTCGTAGCGGGTCGTGTCGTGGCGGCCAACATCCCCGTTCCCGTGTACCTGACGGCGGTGGTCGTGATCCCGGACCTTATCCTTCCGACCAAGCGCGCGCGGGCTGTCCTTCCCACACAGGTCCCGTTCGCCGACGCCGTCTTCAACCTGACCCGCCTGGCGCTTCTGCTGACCGGGTTTGCCGCCGATCGCCCCGACCTGCTTGCGCCGGGGACTGAAGACCGCCTCCACCAACCCTACCGGGCGGCGTTGATCCCGGGGATGGAGGCGATTTTGGAGGAAGGACGGCAGGCGGGCGCACTGGCCACATGCCTAAGCGGCGCAGGCTCCTCGCTGCTTGCGCTGGTCAACGCAGACGGTGGGAAGATCGGTCATCGGATGAGCGAGCGCTGGCGACGTGAGTTCGGTATCGAGAGCCGCGCGCATCTGCTAGAAATCGACCGGCAGGGTCTTGTCTATATGACGTAGAGGTACGGCAAGTCGTGCCTCTCACTGGTTTTTAGCAGGATCGACGCCCACCACCCTCACGTCGAAGGTCAGGATCTTGCCTGCCAGGGGATGATTGGTATCGAGAAGGATCGTCTTTTCTTTAATCTCCTTCACGAAGGCATGTCGGGTCTGCCCATCCTGCCCTTGGGCGACCAAGTGGGCTCCGACAATTCGTGATTTCTCTGGAACGCGTTCCTTGGGAACCTCAACGAACGCATCGGGCCTGATCGGGCCGTAGGCCTCATCGGGTGAGACAACGACATGCTTGATATCGCCCACGCGCAGACCGCTCAGCGCTTTTTCCAGTCCAGGGATGATCTGGCCCTGGCCGTGTGTGTAGACTAACGGATCGCCCCCTTCATTCGTATCCAGAACTTTCCCCTTGTCGTCCGACAGTCTGTACTCAAGCTGCACGGTCGAGCCGTTCTGAATCCCGAGACTATCGGGTTTGGCTTGAGCCGACACCTTGTCTGGCGCCTCGACATGCGCGCACCCTGCTGCCATAGCGAAGGTTATCATAAGGCTGATCGCGAGCATCGATCCGCATCGCATTCTCTTCATCCCCCCTCCTCCATTTATGTCACAGCGCCTACTGAACCGCTCACCGCGTACCGGCGCATGGTACGCCCAGGAGGCCTGTGATGCAATTAAAAAGTCGCCGGCCTATCGGCGAAATGAAGCGTTTGACGAATCGGCCCTGTTGCGATACACTGTCGTTCATCCGTGAGGTGAGTGACTCGTGCTGTTTTAACTCGGTTGAGACAGGTCTGTTAAAACAGCCCCAGCAGGTCCGCAGCCGGTTTCCCTTCGGGTTCTGACCGTTCTCGCGCCTCCCCAACACTGGGTTTCGAGCATCATGCAGATTGTCATGTCGGTACCGGCTACTACTGTCTCCTAGTTGGGAACCGCATTCAAGAAGGCATTAGATGGCACAGCAGCGAACCGATCTCAGGAATCTGGCGATTATTGCGCACGTGGACCACGGCAAGACAACGCTCGTCGATGCCATGCTGAGGCAGAGCCGTATCTTCAGGGACAACCAGGCGGTGGTGACACGGGTGATGGACTCCAACCCGCTCGAGCGGGAGCGCGGCATTACCATTTTGGCGAAGAACACGGCCGTGACCTATGGCGGCGTCAAGATTAACATTGTCGATACGCCGGGGCATGCCGACTTCGGGGGCGAGGTCGAACGGGTGCTGAATATGGTCGACGGGGTGTTGTTGCTGGTGGATGCCGTGGAGGGGCCGATGCCTCAGACCCGATTCGTGCTGCGTAAGGCCCTGGCCATGCAGCACAGGGTTGTCGTAGTTGTCAACAAAATCGACCGCGCCAACGCGAGAACCGACTACGCAACCAACGCCACGTTCGATCTGTTCATTGATCTTGGCGCGACCGAAGAGCAGGCGGACTTCCCGATCGTCTATGCGGACGCCCTCCGCGGACAGGCCGGCTATTCGCCGACCGCGCTGGCGCCGGACCTGCAGCCGTTGTTCGACACGATCCTGAACTCTCTGCCTCCGCCCACGGTTGAGCCGGACAGTCCCACGCAGATGCTGGTCAACCTCCTGGCCTATGATGATTATAAGGGTCGGATCGCCATCGGTCGCCTGTATGCCGGCCGTCTGCGCCGCGCCCAGGAGGTCGTCCGGATCGCCAAGGACGGAACGTTCCATCCCGACAAGGTGGCGCAGGTCTTCGTGCATCAGGGGTTGGACCGCGTTGAGGTCGAGGAGGCCATGGCCGGCGAGATCGTGGCGGTAGCCGGACTTGAGGAGGTGGGAATCGGAGAGACGATCGCCGATAAGGATAATCCGCTGGCGCTCCCACCGATCCGGGTCGATGAGCCGACGGTGCAGATGACCTTCAGCGTCAACACCGGCCCCTTTGCGGGGCGGGAGGGGCGATGGAGCTCAAGCCGCAGCCTCCGCGAGCGCCTGTTCAAGGAGTTGGAGCACAATGTCAGCCTCAGGGTCCACGACACCGGGAGCCCCGACAGCTTCCTGGTGGCGGGACGAGGCGAACTGCATCTGGTCGTCCTGATCGAGACGATGCGGCGCGAAGGGTTTGAGCTGCAGGTCTCGAGGCCCGAGGTCATCTTTCAGACCGATCCGGAGAGCGGCGAGCGGCTGGAGCCGTTCGAACGGGTCAGCATCGAGGTCCCGGCGGAGCAGGCGGGGTTGGTTATGGAGATGCTGGGCGGGCGGCGAGGGCGGTTGATGGATATGCGGACCGGCGATCAGGGACTCGTCCACTACGAGTTCATCGTTCCGACGCGAGGGCTGTTGGGATTTCGGCATGCGTTCCTGACCGCGACGCGCGGGACCGGGCAGCTCCACAGCCTGTTTCACGCCTATGAACCGCTGGTCGGCGAGATCCGCGGACGCGACCGCGGGTCACTGGTCGCCTGGGAAGCGGGGGTGGCCACGTCGTACGGCCTGGCGAATGCGGAGGGAAGCGGGATCCTGTTTATCGAACCGGGGACCGAGGTGTACGAAGGGATGGTCGTTGGCGAGGCGGCCAAGGAGCGGGACCTGGAGGTCAATGTCGCGAAGCGGAAGCAACTGACGAATATCCGATCCTCCACCTCAGATATTGCCGTGCGCCTGACGCCGCCCAGACAGATGAGCCTCGATAATTGCGTTGAATATCTGGCTGAAGACGAACTGCTGGAGGTCACGCCGAAGAGTCTCCGGCTGCGCAAGAAGGTACTCGACCGGCACGAGCGGAAGCGGGCGCGAATCGCGAGACAGTGACGCGCCGAGTCGGTACGTCGCTAGGCGTCCGCGTCAGGCGGCAGCTCTTCGGTGGGAGGCGCTTCCTCCCCAGGTTCATCCTCCGTCACCCCTAACGTTCCCTCTTTACGCTCAAGTCTTTTGCGGAGCTTCTCTTCCTGCTTGGCCTTGCGCGCGACTTCCTTTCGCCGTTTCTCTCCTCGGTACGGCTGGAACTTTCCCGCCATCCAGTCCCTCCTTTTAGCAATCGCGTCTTGCTCTGTCGCGGCCGTTGCGCATCCGCGAGGACTACACAACAGCCTACGCCCTCGGGATACTGCTGTCAAGGGGCTAGCGTCGCAGACGCCGCACCGTCGGCTTTTTCGTATTGCAATGAACGTGACCCCAGCGGTACGATGAGGGAATGAAAATCCTATGCGCGGCTTCGGAGGCGGCGCCGTTCGCCCACACGGGCGGACTGGGCGACGTGGCCGGCGCCTTGCCGAAGGCGCTCAGTCGGTTCGGACACGATGTCCGGCTGATAATGCCGCTCTATCGGGCTGTCGATGCGCGCCGATATCACCTTCGGACGGTTATTGACGGGCTGCGTATTCCGGCAGCCTCGGGTCCGCTGACGGTCGATGTGCTGGAGGGGCGCCTCGCCGGCGAGGGTCCGGTTTATTTTATTCGCCACGATCCGTCGTTTCACCGCGCCGGTCTGTACCAGGATTCATCCGCGCAGGATTATCCCGACAACGCGGAGCGCTTTGCCCTGTTCTGCCGATCGGTCCTGGAGGCGTGCCGACGGATCGATTTTCAACCGGAGGTATTGCACGCCCACGACTGGCAGACGGCGCTGCTGCCTGTCTATCTCAAGACCGCGCTGAGCGACGATCATTCTTTTCAGCGCACGTCGACCGTATTTACCATCCATAACCTGGGCTACCAGGGCCTCTTCCCTCCTGAGGTCTTCCCAAGCTTAATGTTGTCGCGAGAGCTGTTTACGCCGGCCGGACTTGAGTTTTACGGGAAGGGGAATCTGCTGAAGGGCGGGTTGATCTTCGCAGACCTGCTCACCACCGTGAGTCCCCGCTATAGCCGGGAGATCCAGACCGCAGAGCACGGATTCGGTCTGGACGGAGTCCTTCGAGAACGGCAACGCGATCTGTTCGGTGTATTAAACGGGATCGATCCCGAAGAATGGAACCCCGCCCATGATCCTCATATCGCTACCCACTATACGGTCGATGATCTTTCAGGTAAGGCTCAGTGCAAGGCGGATCTGCAACAACGGCTCAAGCTCCCTGTTAAGGCGACGGTGCCGCTGCTGGGTGTAATCTCCAGACTGGCCGGGCAGAAGGGGCTCGACCTGCTGAGCGGAATTCTGGAGACGTTGATGGCGTTGAACGTGCAACTCGTCCTGCTGGGGAGCGGCGAAAAGGGGCTTGAGGCGACGTTTCGCGATGCGGCGGCCAAATACCCGTCCAAGCTGGCTGTTCGGATCGGTTTTGACACGCCGTTGTCGCATCAAATCGAGGCAGGCGCCGATCTCTTCCTGATGCCGTCGCGGTATGAGCCGTGTGGCCTGAACCAGATGTACAGTCTGGCCTATGGAACCATTCCGGTTGTCCGCGCCACCGGGGGGCTGGATGACACCGTCGTTCAGTTCGATCCCGTCACTGGGCAGGGAAATGGGGTAAAGTTTCAGGAAGCCACGACGACCGCCTTTCTTCAGGCTATCTGGCAGGCCCTGGAGCTATATCGCGAGAAGGCTCTGTGGCTCCAGATCATTACGAATGCCATGACGGCAGATTTCACCTGGAATCGGTCCGCCGGCGAGTATGAGCAACTGTACCGGCGTGCTGTCGAGAAGAAAGGTAGACAGCGGTAGCAATATACTGTACTGTGTGTGGTCGTCGGGTAGTGGGTAATCGCAACCTAACGGAAAGGGGAAAATTGTATGGGTGTGTGGAAGAGGTTGGGAATCGGACTGTTGACGATCACGATGCTGATTGGAGGAGGCACGGCTTTCGCGCAAAAGGAGCAGCCGAAGGAGCCGGACCCCTTCCAGAACCTCGGACTTTCGGCCGATCAAAAAAGTAAGCTTGACACCGCCAAGAAAGAGCGAATGTCGGCGCTGGGCGCGACGCAACAGAAGGTCGTGGGGATCCGGCAGAAGCTGATGAGCGCAATGGTTGATAAGAAGGTCTCGGACCGGGAGATCGACAAGATCGCCGACGACTGGGCCGCGGCAGACAAAGAGGCCCTGAAGACAGAAACGAAATTTTATAAGACGCTACGGCAGATTCTGACTCAGGAGCAGCTTACAAAGTTGAGCCAAGGCGGCAAGTAACCGTATCCGCCATGTTAATCAGCAGGCCCCAAGACACGACTAGGGCGATTCCGTAGGCTCCTCCAATCCGGTAGCGGGAGCGATTCGGCGGGCCGGCTCCTTGCGGTAGGGTTCTTTCAGATGTCGCGTTGCCGAGTCGCGGGCGATGCTGTTGGTTCTTACGGCCAACGCCATCCGGTAGCTCTGCTCGGCGGCCGTCCGCTTCCCCGACAAGTCATAAATCATACCGGTGCGGGTCCAGGCCCACGCCGTTACCCAGGCGTACCGGGGAGCGGTCGGTTGTTCGATAGCCTGTCTGAAGAAGTCTAACGCCGTCGGGTAGTCGCCTCGGTCCATGTAGATCTTCCCCATGAGCTGCAAGTAGCGCGGTCGCATCTCATCCGTGAAATGGTTACGATCCGAATCGAGGTTGGCGCGGATGCGGCGGCCGACCTCCAGCGCCTCAGGAAACCGGCCCAGTTCGGAATAGACGAAGGCTGCCTGGAAATACAGATCCGGGTTGCCGGAGAAGCGGCGGAGCAACTCCTCAGCCAGCGGCAGGGCCTTCTCATACTCCTTTTCGATGCCGGTATAGGATTGCAAGAGGGCGAGCTTCGCCAGCATCCGGGTCGTCGGGCCCCGCTCGCTGGCCATCGTCAATTCTCGCAGTCCTCGCGCCCGGTCGCCGGGCGGGAGCGCCAAGTGTACTAACGGCCGATAGAACCACGCGATTCGAGAGAGTGTATAGTCGTACAGCCCCAGGCCATAGTCGGCATCATACCTGTGAGGTTCGCGTAACAGGCAGGCATCAAGATACGATTTCGTCCGCTTGATCGCCTGGTACGCCGAGAAGTAGTTACCCATGGCGCTGTCGATCATCGCCTTGGAGCCCCAGGTCATCCCGAGGAAGAGTAAGATGTCCGGCTCATCAGGGGCCTGCTTGAGGTGCGTCTCGGCCTTGGCGATCAGTGCGCGCATCGCGGCCAGGAAGGCATCCATCTCGTCGCGGGTCGGGTCCCGGTCCTGCAGGCGGGCGAGTGCGACGAAGGCCTGATAGAACGGCGCCAGCAACCCGGTCCTGTCGACGTCATCAAGACGGGCAAATGTCTGCTCGGCCAGATCATAGTCAAGATTGAGCAGGTGATCGGTTCCCGCCGTCGCGAAACCGACGATCTTCGGATCGGCCCAGAGGTCGGCCCGGCTCAGATCCGGCCGAAGAAGCGTCAGCAACCCGAGGATCACGCTGCCGCAGGCTCGCCACCCACTGGTTCTCAACCACGCCCAATACACGGCTCTCGATGCCTCCTGTTATCCAACCCTTACCCCACCGCGCCCTGCCTTGTCAAGGCGCGAACTTCTATGGTATCGTGACGCCATGCAGCTCACAATCCTTGGCTCCGGAACCGCCATTCCAAGCCTTACGCGGGGGTCACCCGGTCTCCTGGTCGAGGCGGCCGGCTCCTCAGTGCTGCTCGACGGCGGCGCGGGGACGCTTCCCAGACTCCTCAAGGCGGGGATTACGGCGACCGAGCTGGACCGAGTCTTCTATACCCACCTGCATCCCGATCATACCGGCGATCTGGTTCCATTGCTGTTTGCGCTGAGGAATCCGGCGTGGTGGCGGATCAAGCCGCTCTATCTGACGGGTCCCATGGGGTTTCTGGCCTTCTATGAGGGCCTCATGCGATTGTACGGAGACTGGATCGCCCCAAAGACCTATGAACTGGTGCTCCATGAGACGCTGACGGAGGTCACTGACGCCGAAGGATTTCGGGTCATTCCGCGCGAGGTAACGCACATACAACATAGCCTTTGCTACCGGATCGAGTCGGATGACGGGAAGAGCCTGGTCTTCTCCGGCGACACCGCCTACTGTGACGCGATGATCGAGGCCGCCAAGGGAGCGGACCTGCTGGTGCTGGAGTGCGCCGCACCAGATGAGCAGCCGTCAAAGGTACATCTGACCCCGACAGAGGCGGGCCGAATCGCCGCCCTGTCCGGATGCCGTCGACTGGCGCTGACGCATTTTTATCCGATCTGCGAGGCGTACGACCTGCTCACTCCGTGTAAGAAGGTCTTTGACGGTGAGGTGATCCTCGCGGAAGATTTGATGCGCCTATCGGTGTAGAGAGCAGCGAGAAGATGCGCAAGACACCGGAACTGATCGTGGCCCTCGATGTCGGAGACCTGGAGTCAGCCGCGAAACTGGTTGAGCAACTGTATCCCACAGTGACACTGTTCAAGGTGGGCCTGCAGCTCTTTACGGCCGAAGGCCCCAGAGCGGCGCAGGCGGTGCAGGCGCGAGGCGGTCGAGTATTTCTGGATCTCAAACTTCACGACATTCCGAACACCGTGGCCGGAGCGGTCCGCGAGGCGGCGCGGCTCGGGGTCGAGATGTGCACGCTTCACGCCTCCGGCGGGCGGGCGATGCTGCAGACCGCGGCGCAGGCGGCGGCTGAAGCCGGATCGCCCATACAGCTTCTCGCAGTGACGGTGCTGACCAGTCTTGACGCGCGAGGCCTTGAAGAGATCATTGAGAGCAAACTCGATGTAGCGGCGCACGTGGTTCGTCTGGCCTCGCTTGCGCGGGAGGCGGGGTTGAACGGCGTCGTGGCGTCGCCTCAGGAAATCGGCCTGCTGCGAACCGCGCTGGGTCCGTCGGTGAGCCTCGTTATCCCCGGGATCCGTCCGGTGTGGGCGGCAACCGGCGACCAGCGCCGGATCATGACGCCGCGCGAGGCGGCTGTCGCCGGCGCAGACTACCTGGTGATCGGCCGACCGATTACCGCAGCCGCCGATCCGCTCAAGGCGACCAGAAGAATCCTGGATGAGCTTAGGGCGACGGCCTAATAAGATGACCCCCGATCTGTTTGACCGTAT
This sequence comes from Candidatus Methylomirabilota bacterium, assembly GCA_003105305.1. Classification (GTDB taxonomy): domain Bacteria; phylum Methylomirabilota; class Methylomirabilia; order Methylomirabilales; family Methylomirabilaceae; genus Methylomirabilis. The sequence continues at coordinate 369 of PQAQ01000243.1, read as the reverse complement.
CGATCCTGTGCCAGCCCCACCCCACAAGGCTCCGGCGCCGCTCGCGGACCGGATGCGTCCGAGGACGCTCCAGGAGTTCGTCGGGCAGGAGCACCTGCTCGGAGAGGGAAAGCTCCTCCGTATAGCCATGGAGTCCGGAGAGCTGCCGTCGCTGATCCTGTGGGGGCCGCCCGGTTCAGGCAAGACGACGCTTGCCTTCCTATTGGCAGAACGGTGCAAGGCGACCTTCGTCCCGTTCTCGGCCGTGACCTCCGGAATCAAGGAGATCAAGGAGGTGATCGCTCGCGCCCAGCAGGAACGCGCCTACGGCCGGCGGACGCTTCTGTTCATCGATGAGATTCATCGTTTCAACAAGGCCCAGCAGGATGC
>PQAQ01000242.1 GCA_003105305.1 Candidatus Methylomirabilota bacterium | reverse complement strand
GGGGTCGCCAGGTAGTGCGCTCCGACGTGGACGGCCATCCGTCCGGCAATCTCGCTCATCGGCTCAAGCAGCGGCTTCCGACCGCTCGGCGTCTCTACCGTTTCATAGGCCACCGCCACCACACGCCGCGCAAGAAGCCGTTTAGTGAGTTCAGGTGTGGGCGCCAGATGCAGGTAGGTGAATAATACCTGTCCTTCCCGGAGCATCTCGCACTCTGCGGGGAGCGGCTCCTTGACCTTGTAGATGAGATCGGCTTCACCATAGACGGCGCGCGGATCGTCCACCAACTCCGCCCCGGCCCTGGCGTAGGATTCGTCCGGTAAGCCGGAGCCGACCCCCGCCCCGCGCTGGACCAGCACCCGATGTCCGTGCGCCCGCAGCGCCTTCACACCGGCCGGGATGACCGCGACCCGATTCTCCGCCTCTTTGATCTCTTTTGGGACACCGATAACCATCAGAACTCACCGGCAAAGGGTAAGGTGCGGTGCAGACAGTGACATATCGCCCTTGACGAAGTCAAGAATCGATCCCGCCTGTTCGGATACGTGTGTTGTGATCAGTCCAGACACAGCTTTTCCAGGAGGTCGATGTCCAGGTGCTCCAGACTTTTGGCTACGAGCTCCGCGTTGGAAAAATTCTGGCCTCTGGTATATTCGTTGTAGATGACTGCGCAGGGAAGGCCCGCGTCCTTGGCGGCCTTGAATCCCCTTTCCGAATCCTCAATCACCAGGACTTCGGAGGGGTGGCATTCGAGTATCGCGGCACATCGGGCGTAAAGGGCGGCGTTCTTTTCTCCGGCGTGCTGGCCGAAGATCGGGTCAAAGGCGTCGAGCGCCTCGGGGATCTGCGCCTTCAGGAGCGCGAAGATCTGATCTTCATGGGTCACCGATACGATTGCCAGTCGAATACCGCGATCGATCGCCTCACGGATGATCCGAGCTACACCGGGAAGAAGCGGTAGCGCATCAACCCGCTTCAGATACAACTCCTTCTTCAGCGCAAACAGCTCCGGCACAACACGGTCGATCTCGGCCTCTGACAGCGACGTCCTGGTCGAGAGCGCCAGCCGCATCCGTCGGGCGTTGCCCGGGATCTTCAGCAGCTCTTTGAACTCCTCCCAGCTCCATCGGATGTCGAATCCCATCCGCGCAAACGCCTCGTTACAGGCCACCAGATGCCCGTTCCGCTCCGTCTCGGCCAGTGTCCCATCTACATCGAAGATAATCGCCTTGAGTGTAGCCATCTCGCCTCTTGTCGCCGGAACGTCACGTCGCGGCCTCCGCTTCTTTCACGCGCAGAGGACCCGGCGGCCTCCATCTGTACGACTGTTACGGGTGCAGAGGATACGCCTGCGGGCCGTCTGCGTCAACCCCGATGGCGCGGTATGGCCGCGTTCTTCGGCAAGAATGCATGGTGAAGTGCGAATGGATTGCAGCAACCAATAAATACGGAGGGCTCAGTTCGATCGAGGAGGGCGCAGATCGCCCATCGGATTTCACCGGCGGCCGTCGAAACCCGGGGTCATGGTCATCCCAGCCAGATGAGCAGCTTCACCACATATTTCATCGCGAACATCGAGGCTAACAGCATGGCCAAGCCTAAAATCGTATGAAGATGCCGCCACTTGTCGGGTTGCATGACTCGTCCTCACCTATGTCGACGACCGTCGGCTCCTTTACACTGCTCAGGTTCCGCCGAACCCAGTAGTTACCTTACCGTTCTCGACAATAACCGGAACATCGCGCGAGCCTTTCGAGAGCTCCAACATCTGCGCCAATGCCTCGGGATCTTTCTTCACATTACGGTACGCGAATGGGACGTTTCGTCTGGCGTAGTCCTCACGGGCTGCCGAGGTGTAAGGTCAGGTATCCTTTCCGTAGATCACGACTGACGGTTCCATCTGCCCCCTCCGATCTCTCAGTGCCGTCTGACGACGGGTCACTATACTCGTGTCACGTAACGGTCGGCCTCTGTGCTTAACCGCTCGTACGCAAGCTTGATCTGGCGGATTTGCGGGTACAGTTCCTGGATCTTCTCATGCGGCAGCGGGATGACCCGGCTCAATTGTGTGAGCCGTTCCCCAAGAAGTTTGGCCTGCCTGAGGATTTCAAGCTTTTGTTGCGCCGGTGAGGACAACGTCGCCCCTTCCAGAACGGTCAGCATCCCGTCCTCATCGCGCGCCTGGTGCAGTTCGTTCAACTGCCGCGCCTGGGCCTCGGTGAGACCGTGTTCCGCCAGGGCATGCAGGGCCCTCATCCGGTCGATTCGATAGCGAATGTCGAGCATCATCCCTCCTTCATGCGCCATTCGATTATTATTACCACGTTATCTTACCATACCTTGCGCCTTGGCGCCAATATCCGAACGTGCTGGGGGGAGGCGTACGACGACGATATCTCAGCAACATGACGCGGCATCGGTAACGGCGCCGTACCGATTCGCGCTCCTTCGTCACTATCCGATCATGATGTGATATAGTATAAACGGTTTGTAATATCTGGTGTTCAGTGGATAGCCGAAGGAGGAAATGGACCCGGCATGAAACTCCCGTTCGCCCTTGACCGCCTGGCAGCTCACGACATCCGAATGATCTTCCGCGTTGTTGCGGAGTTTGTCGATGGACTGGAGGCGCTTACCGCGATTCCGCCGGCCGTCTCCGTCTTCGGATCGACGCATATCGGACGGGATGATCCCGCGTACGCGATGGCCGAGCAGATCGGCCGCCTGTTGGTTCAGCACGGCTACGCGGTCATCACCGGCGGGGGTCCTGGCGCGATGGAGGCGGCCAACAAGGGCGCGTATGAGGCGGGTGGCGTGTCGATCGGCCTCAATATCGAGCTCCCTCAACAGCAGGAATCGAACCGATACCTGACCAGCCTTGTCAATTTCCAGCACTTCTTCGTTCGGAAGGTCATGTTTGTCAAACACTCCGTTGCATTCGTCATTTTGCCGGGCGGTTTTGGCACCCTGGACGAACTATTTGAATCGATCACATTGATTCAAACGAAGAAGATCAAGCCATTTCCGGTCATCCTCACGGACGATGACTATTGGCACGGCTTACAGGCGTGGCTCCGCGATCCCGTCATGGGCCAGGGGAAGATTACGCCTCACGACCTCGCACTGCTGAAGACGGCCCACAGTCCTGAAGAGGTCATTCGGATCATCAAGAATTCCTCGTTCTCCATGTTGTCGGCTCCCTGACATCCTCTGCCTGCAAGATCATCTCAGTGGTCACCAACCGCCGGATTACCAGAGTTCTGCAGCAGGTCCGATACGCCATCAGCGTCTGGGAGCCGGCCGTTGTGGGGAAGATTGCCGAGGAGTCACGCGATCCGTTTCGGGTCCTGATCTCCTGTATCCTGAGCCAGCAGACCAAAGACCACGTTACCGGTGAAGCCTCTGAGCGGCTGTATCGACTCGCCGACCGACCGGACACGTTACTTGCCCTCAGTGAGTCACAGATCGCCCGAGCGATCTACCCGGTCAGTTTTTACAAGACTAAGGCCAGAACTATCCGCACAGTCTGCCGCGACCTGCTCACTCGATTCAATGGGCGCGTCCCCGACACGATTGATACGCTTCTGAGTCTTCCAGGCGTCGGTCGCAAGACCGCCAATCTTGTGATCACAGTCGGTTACAGGAAGCTAGGGATCTGCGTCGACACGCATGTCCA
>PQAQ01000241.1 GCA_003105305.1 Candidatus Methylomirabilota bacterium | reverse complement strand
AAGAGTCTCGACGATATTTGCGGCATACTGTATTATAAGGACTTGCTGCGCCCGCAACTGGAGCATCAACAAGTCTCGCTCCACACCCTCATCCACCCCGCCTTCTTTGTTCCGGAGACCATGCAGGTCAGCCAGCTCCTGAAGGAGCTTCAGCGGCGGCATATGTCGATGGCCATCGTGGTCGACGAACATGGCGGTGTAGACGGGCTGGTGACTATCGAAGACCTTATCGAGGAGATCGTCGGCGAGATTCACGATGAGTACGAGCCCGCTGAGAAGCCCGTTGTACGGCTGAAGGACGGCTCGCTCATCATCGACGCCTCGCTCAGCATCAAGGACCTGCGGGACCAGCATGAGTTGCCGTTCCCCGAGTCGCCGGAGTATGAGACGCTGGCGGGCTTCATGCTGACGCAGTTTCAACGAATGCCCAAGGGCGGCGACATCATCACCTACCAGGGCAAGAAACTGACAATCGTCGACATGGATGGCCGGCGTATCGCCCGCATCAAGGTTGAAGAGCTGCCGGCTACGCACCCCACGGAAGGCGGATCATGAACCAGTTCTCTCTTATCGGTTTCCTGGTGCTCGCCATGATTGTTGCGATCTTTTCCATTCAGAACTCCGGTGAGGCGATCGTCAAGTTCATCTGGTGGCAGTTTCAGAGCTCGCTGGTGGTCGTGATCCTGATTTCAACCGCCCTTGGCGCAATTATGGCCATCTTCCTGAGCCTTCCAGGACATGTCCGCTTGCGAATGCGGATGCGGGAGCAGTCACAGCGGCTCGCCGAGCTTCAGCGGCGCCTCCAGGAATGCGAATCTCGACGCGCCAAGAAGGCGTCAGACGATCGTCAAAACGAAAGATAGAAAAGAGCAGGTCGTTTGGTGTACAATATAAATAATCAAGTCACTCGCAGTGGCAATCTTCGCAATAATTGCAGGAGGAGTTGAATGCTGAAATACCTGATGTCGTTATGCTGTGCGATGTTTCTGCTTGTGGCCTGGACGTCTCAGGCGCGCGCCCACGGCGGTGAGGGAATGGGCGGTGGCATGGATAAAATGGACGCGTGCGCCCAAAAGAAAGGTCACTACGCCGTTCACTTTTCGGGTTACCAGCAACAATATGGCGAATCCGCGATCGGCATGCTCCAGGAAGTAGGTTCGGAAAAACTCAAGCAGGAACTCAAGTCGTATTGCGACGCGATTCCGAAGGCGGGCAAGATAGCTATCACCTTTGATCTGCTGAATGAGGAGATGCGGGCACTGCCCATCTCCATCCAGATCGTGGAGGCCGAAGAGGAGCAAGGCAAGGGCCACGGAGAAGGTCACGAGGAGGGTCACGACGCGCACAGTCATGCGATCATCTCCTTGCCGCCGACGGTGTACCGCGACGGGATGATCAGACTGGCAGCCGATATTTCCAAGCCCGGTCATTATAAGGCCATATTGAAGCTGGAAGAGGTTGGGCCTGGAATTGCCCATAAGCCCCATGCCGCCTCAGAACCGGGAGAGCTGGACCTGGTCAGGCACAGTCACGGTGGCGGCAATGATCCGACACAGGCAGAAATCCACGCGGTCGATCCTACGTTCACCTTTGCCTTTACGGTCGGGCTCCAGAAACAGGCGGCCGGCTCGTCGGTTATGTCTGGCGCGGGACTCCAGGTGATCGGTTTAGTGTTCGGCGTGTTGGTTCTTGTTGGGGGCATCATCTTCTTCAAGAACGTCGGCAAGCAGAAAAAAGAGGCGTGAATGGGGCAGCCGGCAGTACCCCGGCGGCCCGGATAGCGAGCGCGGTTCCCGGCGGCACGCGCAGTCTCATCACCCGCGCGACGAAGCGCCGCGTCGAGAATCGCTTGTCTCTGTTGGCGCCCGCCAACGCACCCGTCCCCCCTGCCCGTGCGCCCACGATTCGGCCCTTTTATGCCAACGAGCGACAGGCAACCTATCAGGGCGCACCTCCAATCGGCCGTCACAACGACGGCGCGTCGTCCAGGGTCAATAAGGCGTGCACTTGCAGCCCGTAAGGCTATTCCGTGGGTATATCGTGAATCCGGCAGCAGAGGATCGGTATGCGCTGTACACGGATGGAGGGCTCGCCGTAGACGCAAACGGCATCATTCTCGATGTCGGGGCATACCATGAGATGCGCCGGCAGCACCCGGGCGCCGCTATCATTGACTGTTCGGATCGGCTGATCTTGCCCGGCTTCATCGATACCCACACCCACCTGCCTCAGTTCGGAGCCGTTGCGCTGTACGGCAAAGAACTTCCGGAGTGGCTCAATGAACACATCTTCCCGGCTGAGAGGCAGTTTACTCCGGAGGCGGCCGACACCCAGTGTCCCATCTTCTTCCACTCGCTCCTCGCCTTCGGCGTGACGACCGCCGCCATCTACTGCGCCGTCAGAAAGGACAGCACTCACGTCGCGTTTCAGTGGGCCGAACGGACAGGGATCAGGGCGATCATCGGAAAGGTTATGATGGATCGGAATGCACCCGATTTTCTTCTGGAAAACACGTCGGATTCGCTTCGCGCCGGCGAGGAACTCTGTCGGGAGTGGCACGGCGCAGCCAACGGCAGGTTGCTCTATGCCTTTACCCCGCGATTTGCGCCGACGTGCAGCAGGGCTCTGATGAAGGGCGTCAGCGATCTGGCCGGCCGATACGGCGCCTACATTCAGACCCACTTAGCCGAAAATCGTGCCGAGATCCAATGGGTCAGAGACCTGTTTCCGGAGATGCGGAGCTACACCGAGGTCTACTTCGGCGTCGGTCTCTTAGGTCCCAAGACCCTGCTGGCTCACGCAATTCATGTCGGCGCCGATGAACGGCGCCTGTTGGCGGAAACGCAGAGCTGTCTATCTCACTGCCCAACGTCAAACCTCTTTCTCAAAAGCGGTCTCATGCCGCTGCGCGAACTCATGAATAGCAGGCTCCGCATCGGTTTAGGGTCGGATGTAGGCGGCGGGCCGACCCTCTCCCCGTTTGAGGTCATGCGCTCGGCAATTTATACGCACACCGCCCGCCGTATGCTCCACGATGTTGACGGCGGAGATATCTCACCGGCCACCGCCTTATATTTGGCAACACTTGGAGGCGCCGCGGCGTTGGGATTGGACAACAAGATCGGCAGCCTTGTGCGCGGCAAGGAGGCGGACTTTGTTGTTGTGAATCCACGAAGACTCAGTCCCTTGCCGACAGACAAATGGATGGATCTCTCATCCGACACGCTCCTCTCCCGCATGATCTTTCTGGGAGATGATCGCGTCGTTGAGCAGACCTATGTTCGTGGCGCCCTCTGTCACGACCGCCATTCGAACGAAAATATCGGCCGGCAACGCTGAGGACAATGTTTTCGCCGGCTCGTCAGGACGTCCTCGTGACCACTTGCATTACACCTCCAAGTAGAAAAGCCAGTGATTTTGCAGGTTTTCCCTTGACAGACTGCAGGCGAAGTTGTTAACGTACACGATACTCGGGCTTTTCAAGTAATCCGCCATATTGCAGGGTGTGTGTTTCCTTCTCCCGATTTTTCAAACGCGTAGGCATCATTGTGAAACGTTCGGCAAGACACGCAATGACATTTCAAGAGCTGATCCTCGCATTGCAGCGATTTTTCGCAGAGCAGGGCTGCGTCATCCAACAGCCGTACGATGTGGAGGTAGGCGCGGGAACGATGAATCCGGCTACCTTCCTGCGTGTGCTCGGCCCGGAACCCTGGAACGTCGCCTATGTCGAATCGACCAGGCGCCCCGCCGACGGACGATACGGGGAAAATCCGAATCGTCTCCAGCACTACTACCAGTACCAGGTCATTATGAAGCCCTCCCCTCACGACATTCAGGAGATCTATCTGGACAGCCTTCGGAGTCTAGGCATCGACCCGCTCAAACACGATATCCGTTTCGTCGAGGACGATTGGGAATCGCCGACCCTCGGCGCCTGGGGTCTGGGCTGGGAGGTCTGGTTGGACGGCCTGGAGATCACCCAGTTTACCTACTTCCAGCAGGCCGGAGGGATCGACCTGAAGCCGATCTCTGCCGAGCTGACCTACGGGATCGAGCGGATTGCCATGTTTCTGCAGGGAGTCGATAATGTCTACGATCTGACGTGGGTTAAAGGCGTAACCTATGGCGACATCCATCATAAGGGTGAGGTGGAGTGGTCGGTCCACAACTTTGAGGAAGCCGATGTGGCGCTTCAGTTTCAACTTTTTGACGACTATGAGCGGGAAGGACTCCGCCTGATCGAGAAGGGGCTGGTGCTGCCGGCGTACGACTACTGTCTCAAATCGTCGCACACTTTCAACCTCCTGGACGCGAGGGGGGCCATAGGCGTCACCGAGCGAACCGGCTTCATCGGTCGTGTCCGCAATCTTGCCCGCCGCTGCGCCGACGCTTATCTGAAGCAGCGTGAGGAGGCGGGCTTTCCTCTTCTCAAGGCATGGCAGTTATAACCACACAACACACGATTATCCCTGATGACCCAAGAGCTGTTGCTTGAAATCGGCATTGAGGAGATCCCCTCCGGCTACATGACACCGGCGCTGAAGGATCTGAAGGCGCAGGCCTGTCGCCTGTTTGAGGGGCAGCGTATCGCGTTTTCCGGCGCACGCACCTTCGGTACGCCCAGGCGCCTCACCCTGCACGTCGAGCGGCTGGAACAAACCCAAGGCGATCTGGTTCGTGAGGTGGTGGGGCCGGCCAGAACGGCGGCCTTCGATCCGGAGGGTCGGCCGACCAGGGCCGCGCTCGGCTTTGCAAGAGCACACGGCGTCCCGGTAGAAAATCTCCGCGTGAAGACGCTTGATCGTGGAGAGTACGTTGTGGCAGCCATCGTGGAGCGGGGCGCCCGTCTGGAGGAGTTGCTGCCCGTTCTCCTGCCCCGCCTGCTCACATCGCTCTCATTTCCGAAGTCGATGCGCTGGGGGGAGGGGACCTTCCGTTTTGTCCGCCCGATCCGCTGGCTCGTCGCCCTGTACAACGGCCGGCTGATCCCCTTTGAAATCGATGGGATCGTTAGTGGCAACAAGACGCGCGGCCACCGATTCCTGAGCCGAGGTCAGATCCGCGTCCGAAGCTTCCAGGATTATATCGAAAAACTGGAGGAGCGGTACGTCATCGTCAATCAGCACCGACGTCGGGAACTGGTCACCAAGCTGGCTACGGAGGCCGCCGCTGCGGTCGGCGGGAAACCGGTCCTCGATGATGAACTGGTGGAGACGGTGGCCGGTCTGGTGGAATACCCCACCGTGGTCTGCGGTCGTTTCGAACGGGAGTACCTGAACTTACCGCGCGATGTCATCATGACTCCCATGCGAAAGCACCAACGCTACTTCCCCGTGACAGATGAGGCCGGGCAGCTCCTCCCCTATTTCGTGGCGATCTCCAATATGAAGGCAAAGGATATGGACCTAATCCGCGCGGGCAACGAACGGGTCCTGAGGGCGCGGCTGAAGGATGCGGCCTTCTTCTTCAAAGAGGATCGTAAGGTCGGGCTTCACGAGCGAGTGTCCCAACTGAAAGGGATTACCTTTCAGGAGCGACTCGGCACAATGGACGAGAAAGCCGAACGGCTGACCCAGCTCGCCGCCTACCTGGCCGAGCAGGTGGCCCCGCACCTTCTCCATGACGTCTGTCGGGCCGCTCAGCTCTGTAAGGCCGACCTGGTCACCACAATGGTCAAGGAGTTTCCGAGCTTACAAGGGGTGATGGGCCGCGAATATGCTCAGCTTTCCGGAGAACTCCCCGCTGTGGCTCAGGCGATTGAGGAACATTATCTCCCCCGCTTTGCCGGCGACAGACTGCCGGCATCGTTGGTCGGCACCCTGGTAGGTCTGGCGGATCGACTCGATACCATCTGCGGCTGCTTCGGGATTGGGCTCATACCGAGCGGATCGGAAGATCCCTATGCCCTCCGTCGCCACGGCCAAGGGGTCGTACAGATCCTGCTCAACGCCGGCATTGATCTACCGCTTTCGCAGCCGATCACAAGGAGCCTGGAGCTGTTCGGCGATCGGTTGACGGCGCCGCGCGAGCGTGTCGCCTCTGAGGTGTTGGAGTTTCTCGCGGCCAGACTGCAG
>PQAQ01000240.1 GCA_003105305.1 Candidatus Methylomirabilota bacterium | reverse complement strand
TATCTGCGCTCCCGGCTGACCTCCGGCTGCTTGCGACGGAAAGCAATGCCCGCATCCTTGAGGCCGAGCTTGACGACGGGCAGCGCATCGTCGTTCCTCGCGCCAACGTCGAACTCCTGGAGGCGTGAGCAGCGTGCGCGCTCTTACCACGATTCTCACGCTCCTGTTCTTTACCCTATACCCTAAACCCTATACCCTGGCTTTTTCCCTTGCCTCTCCCGAGCAGTGCCAAGCTTTTGACATGCCTGGCGACGGCGGAGGCAGCATCGGACTCTCATGGCAGGCCGCCCCTTTCGACGGACCGGCAGTTCGCTATCAGGTCTACATGGCCGATCAGGCGTACGGCCCATTCACGCGTGTTGCCGAGTTTGCCGCCGACACCCACTACAAAAGCGATGTGGATGGTCCCTGGTGGAGTTGGGATCGGAGCAAGGCGTATCATTTCTATCAGGTGAAATCGACGCAGGATCTCCGCCTTGAAAACGGTCGCGCCTACTTCTTTAAGATCGCGGTAACTGACGGATTACAGACGAGTGAAGGGCCGGTGCAATCCGCCGTCTCCGCGCCGAATCTCTTCAACCCGGCAAAGGCGAACAACCTTCTGTTGATGCTCCTCTTCTCCGCACTGATCCTGTTTGCGATTGCCCAGGCCAAGCGACATCCCGCAATCTTCCTGCGGCGGATTCCCGGTCTGGATGCAGTGGAGGAGGCGATCGGCCGGGCGACCGAGATGGGGCGGCCTATCCTCTACCTGACCGGTTCCGACGACATGTCGAGCCTCTCGACGATTGCGGCGACGGTCATCCTCGGACAGGTTGCAAAAAAGGCGGCCGCCTACGACACGCAGCTTCAGGTGCCGCACCGTGACCCGATTGTGATGGCCATCTGTCAGGAGATCGTCAAGGAGTCGTATCTGGAGGCCGGACGACCTGACGCCTATCGTGATGACTCGAACTTCTTCATCACCAACGATCAGTTCAGTTATGCTGCCGCGGTGAACGGCATCATGCTTCGGGAGAAGCCGGCCGCCAACTTCTTTATGGGCTTTTACTATGCCGAGGCGCTGCTGTTGGCAGAGACCGGCGCCGGGACCGGCGCCATCCAGATCGCCGGGACCGATGCCGATCTGCAACTGCCGTTTTTCATCACGACCTGCGATTATACYTTGATCGGCGAGGAGCTGTACGCTGCGAGCGCGTACCTGTCGCGCGAACCGAYACTGGTTGGGACCCTGCGGGGACAGGACATAGGGAAGGCGTTTCTCCTGCTCTCCATGGTGATGGGGACCCTCCTCGCGACCATCGGCGCTCTCGTCGGGACGCAGGCGTTCGTTCCGGTGCTGCAACTGTTCCGGGATTTTAAGTAACAGCGCATAGGGAATAGGCACTAGCCTATCAGCCTATAGCCTACAGCCTTCTTTAAGAGGGTTCGATGACACTATTCCTGCGGCGGACGTTCCCGCTGATTCTGACCTTCCTGTTCGGTGTGGCGGGCGCCCTCCAGTATTACATCCCCCACCCCGTCTCAGAGGCGGCGCTCACCGAGGTCTCGGTCTGGCTGCGGATCATCCTCGGATTCGCCATGATCCTTGGGATTGCCAGCCTGTGCCACGTCCATTACGCGAAGATCCGGATACGATCTGCTGGCTGGGGCTACAGTCTGGTGGTCTATCTGTCGATGCTGGCGACGGTCGCGGTGGGTGTGTGGTCACGGGGACAGGAGGAGGGGACGGGCTTCGGCTGGATCTATACCTATACCCTGCTTGCGCTCCAGGGGACGATGTTTGCCATGCTCGGGTTTTTTGTCGCCTCGGCGGCATTCCGCGCGTTTCGGGCCAGGAGCAAAGAGGCCGCTGTGTTGCTGACAGCGGCAATCCTGATGATGTTCGGCCGGGTGCCGTTGGGCGAGTATCTGGCGCCTGTCGCCGGGCCTATAGCCGGCTGGCTCCTGAATGTCCTCAACACGGCCGCCAGGCGTGGAATTCTGATCGGAATCAGCCTCGGCGGAATTGCGACCTCGATCAAGATTATCTTCGGCATCGAGCGATCGTACCTGGGGGGCCGGGATTGAGGGAACTGGCCGGTAAACTGTTGCGCATGGATCGCCGGGTGATCTTCATCCTGATCGCGCTGGCGACGCTGATCCCGCTCCTGCGTCCGATCGGTTTTCCGATTCGGATCTCCCCGGAGGTCAAGCGGGTCTATGATTACATTGAGTCGCTTCCGCCGGGATCGGTATTTCTGTTGTCGCTGGACTTCGACCCGGCCTCAAAACCGGAACTTTATCCGATGGCGGTGGCGCTGCTCAATCACGCCTTCAAGCGAGATCTGCGAGTGATTGGAATGACGCTCTGGGTGACGGGGACGGGCATGGCTGAAAAGGTGGTGAGCGGGATCGCGAACGAGTACGGGAAGCGACGGGGCGTAGACTACACATTTCTCGGCTACTCGCCGGGCGGAACCAACGTCATCATCAACATGGGTCAGGATCTGGCGGCCGCCTTTCCGACCGACCACTATGGTGAGCGAACTGCCGATCTTCCCGTCATGCGGGGGGTCACATCACTGCGGCAGGTCAACTATGTGGTGAGCCTGGCCGCAGGGACGCCCGGCGTCGAAAGCTGGTACGTCTACGGCAAGGAAAAGTACGGCTTCGAGCTGGGCGGCGGCGTGACGGCCGTCATCGCGCCGGGCCTCTACCCATTCCTGGATACCGGACAGATCAACGGCCTGATCGGCGGGTTGCGCGGGGCGGCCGAGTACGAGACGTTGGTTGGGTTGAAGGGGAAGGCGGTAGCCGGGATGGATGCGCAATCGGCCACGCATTTTGTCATTATCGGACTGATTGTGCTGTGCAATCTCTTCTACTTCCTCACGCCCCGCATCGGGCTCCGAACCTTACCGGGCACCCGCAGCGGGTCCAGCGAGTCTCGCTGATGGCGACGTCTGTCCTGATCGGTGCCTGGGTGGCGGCGGGTCTCACCCTCTGCATGTTCAGCTTTCTGTATAAGGACAACCCGTTCTTTCGCTTCGGAGAGCACCTGTACGTCGGCATCTCAATGGGGTACACCATTGTCCGGATCTATTACGACGTGATGGTCAAAAGCCTCTACGCCCCGGTCACCCAGGAAGGCAAATGGTGGTTTCTGATCGCCGCCGTCCTGGGTCTGCTGGTCCTGACCCGCTTTATTCCGAAGATAAGTTGGCTGAGCCGGATCTCGTTTGCCGTGATCGTTGGCTTTGGGTCCGGCGTCGCCATTCCCCGCATCATTTCGTCCAATATTCTGCAGCAGGTGCAGGGAACCCTGAGGCCGCTGCTTGGCAACAACGGTCAATCTCTCTTTGGCATGGCTCAGCTTAACGCCTTGCTGATCCTGACCGGTGTTGTCACCGTTCTGGTCTATTTCTTCTTCTCCATCGAGCACAAAGGGCCGATCCGGGGCATGGCGCGAATCGGCATCTATTTCCTTATGATCAACTTCGGCGCCGGCTTCGGCTATACAGTCATGGCCCGCATGTCGCTTCTCATCGGCCGGTTCGATGACCTGATCCTCTTCGGCTCGCGGGAGTACGGCTACGCCTCGTTGGTGCTACTCGGCATGATCAGCTTCGGCCTGTTCATGTGGGAGCGTGGCCGCACGCGCACCGAACCTCCTCCTGATTAAATCCACAGAAGAGGTAGTGAGAACATCAGAACGCTCGGCCTAGCTTTTCCGAGCGGTCTTGGCAAAGAATCCGGCCATCAACGGCTCAAGGTGCGTACTCTTGCAGCCGGGACACTGCAGCCCGCCCGCGTCATGCTCCTTGAAGGTTAGGATCAGCTCGAACTCCTTTCCGCAATCCTCACACCGGAACTCGTAGACTGGCATGGCCTCCTCCTCTCTGAAAGAATCCCGTCATTTCTTCACAGTCAACGTAGGGTTCAGGCCAGGAATTGTCAACCCAACCATGTTGCCTTGAACCACCCAGCC
>PQAQ01000239.1 GCA_003105305.1 Candidatus Methylomirabilota bacterium | reverse complement strand
CGTGGGGAAGGCCGGGAGCGACACCTCCGCCGTATCCGAGGCGATCGGCCGTCTGATCTCGTTGATCCTGAGGCTGCCGTCACCGATGTCGCCCAGAGAGCGGGTCGAGCAGATCGTGAACCAACTCTCCGGCATCGGCGGCCGCCGACCGATGGGCTTCGGCAAGGACCGGGTCCGATCGTTGCCGGATGCCATCGCCCAGGTTCTGGCCGAGCATATCGGTCTCAGCGAGCCCGGCGTCCAGGAGATCCTGGCGGCCCGCGGCAAGGGCGCCGTCAAGATAGGCGATATGTGCCCCGACTGCGGCCTCGCCACCCTCATCTACGAAGAAGGTTGCCAGAAGTGCTACTCTTGCGGCTTCAGCGAGTGCTAACGATTAATCGCTTACCGGCCGATTATGAGTATAGCAGCGATCAACTGTTTGCTATTTTTAGGTCGGTGTGGCATGCACGCCTCATTGAAGGAGACAGGCCATGACGAAGATGCAGCGCGGTGGGGTCATCCTGGTGGGTGGGACGTCATACCCATGTGATGTGAAGTCCTGTGTGGCGCTTCGTAGCAGCATCTATCCGTTGCCGTGCGCGGACTATTATCGAGTAGGTGGCGGTGAGAACGATGGGGGAGGTCCGATCAACTGTGTTATGAGCTCTGGGGATGGTGAGAGGAGATAAGCGGTGTCGATTAAATCAGATAGGTGGATCAAGCGGATGGCGACCGAGCATCAGATGATCGCCCCGTTTGAGGAGCGGCAGGTTCGGAGCGGGGTGATTTCCTACGGTGTGTCATCGTATGGATACGATATCCGCGTGGCGGATGAGTTCAAGATCTTCACCAACGTCAATACGACCATCGTCGACCCGAAATGCTTCGACGAGCGCTCCTTTGTCGACTTCAAGGGCGATGTCTGCATCGTCCCCCCCAATTCTTTTGCGCTGGCCAGAACCGTGGAGTATTTCAGGATTCCACGCAACGTCCTGACTATCTGCCTCGGCAAAAGCTCCTATGCGCGCTGCGGTATCATCTTGAACGTCACCCCGTTCGAGCCGGAGTGGGAGGGGTTTGCAACGCTCGAGATCAGCAATACGACACCGCTACCCGCCAAAATTTATGCCAATGAAGGAATCGCCCAGGTGATCTTTTTCGAGAGCGATGAGCCATGTCTCGTCTCCTACGGCGACAAAAAAGGGAAATACCAGGCCCAGACAGATATTACACTACCGCGGATTTAAAAGAACCACGCCCGAAACCTTCTTGAAAGTTGCTGATGTGTGGAGCGACCAGTACTATAGGCGTCCAAGTTTTACGTCTTGGTCAAAAAATATTTATTTTTTTGTGCGATTGTTGTTGACATGGAAAGAACGGTCGTTGTAAATATATCAACAACGCCAATAACGAGGTGGGCTGTTGTTGATTCGACTGTTTTCCTCAGAGATACGGGTAAGTATTCTCACGCTGTTTTTTACTAGGTTGGATAAGCGCTATTACGTCAGAGAGTTGGCGCGACACCTTGGACGGGATATTTCTGGAGTCAAGCGCGAATTGGATAATCTGGAAAGGGCTGGGTTATTGGCAAGTGAAAAGGTAGGTAATCTTCGGTACTATCGAGTCAACAAGGCGTCCCCCCTCTACGCCGAGTTCAGGGGGATTATCGCGAAAACGACCGGGATCTATGCCGGTCTGCGCGAAGGGCTGAGAAAGATCAAAGGCATCCAGCGAGCGATGGTATATGGCCCGGAGCGGCAGGAGAGCGAGGAGGGGCTCGGTCCCATCCGATTAATGGTCATTGGTCAGGTGGATCTGAACGATCTGAATGAAGCGATACGAACGCTGGAAGGTCGCTTGAGCCGGGAGATCAACTATCTGGTCTTCGACGAGACCGAATTTCAGCGAAGAAGGGCTGAGGAGGATCCGTTTTTAATGGAGGTCCTCATGAGCCGAAGGTCGATCCTGATCGGAACGGACGATGGCCTATGAGGAGCTTCGTGAGCGGGGGTTGGTTGAGGAGATTCGACCGAACTTCCGCCAAGTATCGAAGTTGCTGGCGCGGGCAACCAAGGATATGGCGACGGCCAGAGCCAACATAACCATCGACAAGGAGTGGGCGTACATTATTGCGTATCAGGCAATGGTGAGGGCAGTGAAGGCAGTCATGATGGCAGAGGGATGGCGAGTGAAAGGGCGTGAGCAAGCACGAACCTTCGTCACGTTAATGGGGGAGCTGTTAGGCGAGGAGGGTCGTACGCTTGTGAACGGATTCGATCGAATGCGACGCAGGCGGCAGGACCTTATGGACGAACCGCAAACTCCAATCCCACGGCATGAGGTTGAGGGAGCGCTGAGAGATGCCCAGGTGTTAATTGAGAGGCTTATGGAGCTGGCGCGAGAACAAAATCCGCAACTAGCATTGCTGTAGTCGATCGGTTTGCCGATGGCATGGAAAGGAGGTGAGGACCTCAATGGCCGCGAAGAAACCTGCAGCAAAGAAGGCAGCGCCGAAGGCGGCGCCGAAAACGGGAAAGAAGGGTGGAAAGGGGTGCTAGCCTCAATCAGCGGTAACAGAGGCCTTAATGAGGAAAGGAGGTGAGGACCTCAATGGCAGCGGCAAAGAAAAAGGCAACGACAGCGAAAAAGGCGGCTCCGAAGAAGGCGACTAAGAAGAAGTAAGAACCTCGGAAGACTAAGGTGGCCGAGTTGACACAAAAAGCCGGGCGCGCATCGCGTTGCGATAATCGGCTCGGGGTGAAGAAGCGTGGGAGAGTCGGTCACCTCGATGGTGGAAAAGTGCCATCCGTTGCTGGGGGGGGTATCCCCCCCAGCCGGCATTATAATAATCATTCGCGTTATCATTCGGATTCATACGACGGGTGAGACATCAACACCGGATCGCCAAAGTGGATTGGTTGTTGAATAGACAGTCGGGGAGGTGACAACGACTGTGACAGAAGCGTCAGCGTCGCTCCTGATGAAGCAGCGGGGTAGTTCGTGACGAGAAACTTTCAAAGATTTAATTCCTATTATTTGTCCCGCCGTCCTTAGTAGTCAGCTTGATCGCACTCGGTAAACGCTCGTGTCGTTGCCGGCTTATCGTCGCCTCTGTAGCCCTTCCGCGTCTCTTTACTTCATCCCCTCTTTGTGTTATAGAACAGTTGGAATGCGAACGGTTAGGCGTGTGCGGATCGTCTGGATTGCTGCATTATCGATAGCGACACTATTTGTGCTTGAGCTGATCGGCGGGCTCCCGGCCTCGTTCGGCGCGGATAAGTCCTCCGCCACCGCAGATGTGAAGATTACCAAGTTTCATCTTGTAGAAACGAAGGACGGCAAGACAGTCTGGGAGGTGTGGGGTGACCGCGGCGAGGTGTTTGATAAAGAGGGCATCGCGAAGGTTATGAAGGTGTCGAATCCGGTGACGGTTATGCTCTATTCCGATCAGGGTAAGTTGACGGCCCGATCGGAAAGCGCCACCGTCAACATGCGAACAAAAGATATCCGCCTGGATCGAAATGTGACGGCGATCTCGGAGCAGGGCAATAGCCTGCAGACCCAGTCCCTGAGCTGGTCGGCGAAGGATCGCCGGGTGTTTACCAGATTACCTGTCACATTGATCAAGGGCGGACTCACGAGTTCAGGTGTAGGGATGGAGGCGGAGACCGATCTCGAACGTGTGAGGTTTTTAAGCCGAGTACGATCGCATGTCATGCCGGAGAGTGCCGGATCGGAGAACAAAGGCCGACCCAGCTCTCGGAACGGAGTAACTCAGTGAGCCGTCGTCGTTGGATTATCGCCGTCGTCGCGTTGTCGAGCGCGGTTTTGTCGGTCGGCTCCGGACTCGCCGAAGGGCCGCAGAAAGGGAAAAACCCGGTAACGATTACGTCGGACCGACTGGAGGTGAACCGGAGGCTCCACACGGCAATCTATTCGGGTAATGTTATGGCTGATGATAAAGATCGGGGCATGGTTGTCCTCGCCGATAAGATGGAGTTTCTATTCGATGAGAAGATGGAACGGATCCAAAAGGGGATAGCAACCGGGAACGTCAGGGCTACGATTAAGGAGAAAAAGGTAACCGCGGACCAACTGGAACTGTTTCCCGATGAAGATAAGGCTGTCCTGACGGGGAATCCAAGAGCGTGGCAGGACAACGATCTGATTACCGGAACGAAGATCACGATCTTCTCAAAGGAGGATCGGGCGATTGTCGAAGGCGAGCCCACAAAGCGAGTCACAGCGATTCTGTACCCCAAATCTGAGGAGGCAAAGGGATCCGAGCCGCTGACGCCGGGCAAGATCGACGAGCCGGCTACGACGCAAGGGGGGTCCTGAACCGGGATGAACCTGTGGTAAGCTTGTCGAACCGCCGGACCCTTCGAACAGATAATCTCGTTAAGGCGTTTAAGGGTCGAAACGTCGTCGCCGGTGTCAGTATCAGTCTTGAAGCCGGAGAGGTGGTCGGCCTGCTGGGTCCAAATGGCGCGGGAAAGACGACGACCTTCTATATGGTGCTTGGCCTGTTGAAGCCGGACCGCGGCCAAGTCATACTAAATGGGGAGGATGTCACCGACCTACCGGTGTACAAACGGGCCCGTAAGGGCTTGGGGTTTCTTCCGCAGGAACCCTCGATCTTTCGTAAGTTAACGGTAGAACAGAACGTGATGGCGATCCTCGAGATTCTGGATCTGTCGGTGGAAGAGCGACAACAGCGGCTTGAGAGCCTCCTTCAGGAGTTGGACCTCACCCACCTTGCCAAAAGTAAGGCCTACACGCTGTCAGGGGGCGAACGCCGGCGAGCGGAGATTACTCGGGCTCTCGTGACCTCTCCAGATTTTATGCTGTTGGACGAGCCGTTTGCGGGAATCGATCCTATCGCTATCGCTGATATTCAAGGCATCATCGCCAGACTTAAACAGAAGGGCGTTGGTGTGCTGATTACCGATCACAATGTGCGCGAGACGTTACACATTGTCGATCGGGCGTATCTGATCTATGAGGGTCGGGTATTGGTCTCCGGGACGGCGCAAGAGCTGGCATCGGATGAACGGGCCAAGGAGATCTATCTGGGCGAACGGTTTAGTCTGTAACGGTGAATGTGATGGCGTTTGAGGCAAAGCTCAGTCTACGACAGATGCAAAAGATGGTGATGACGCCGATGCTTCAGCAGGCGATTCACCTGCTGCAGTTGTCGCGGATGGAGCTGCTTCAGGCGGTGCGGCAGGAGGTGGAGACTAATCCGGTTCTGGAGGAACTGACGGAAGAACCGACAGAATCGGACGAGGCGGCCGCGTTGAAGCCGGTTTCCGAGGACGCGGCGATCGAGCGCAACGGGGAAGGGCCGACCGCAGAGATTGATTGGGACAGTTATCTCCAGGATGCCTCAGACTATCGGCCGTCGATTCAACGTGAATCTGTCGATCGGTTCGACAGCGAAATCCTGCTGACCAGATCACACTCTCTTCAGGACCATCTGCTCTTTCAGCTCCACTTGACTGCCAGGGATCAGGAGCGGCTCAGGCTGGGCGGGCTCATCATCGGGGAGTTGGACGACAATGGCTACTTGCGCACCAGCATCGAAGAACTGGCGTCGTTGGCCGGGGTGCCCCTGGAGTCGATGGAATCAGCGCTTCGGCTGATCCAGGGTTTCGATCCTGCCGGGGTCGGGGCGCGTGATCTTCGTGAATGTCTGCTGATTCAACTGAGGACACATCCGGACGAGCATGCGACGGCAGAAGCCATTGTCGGCAGCTATCTCCATGATGTGGAGCGCCACCGATTCGGGAAGATCGCAACCGCGCTCGGTGTACCGCTGAGAGAGGTGCAGGACGCGGTCGCGCAGATCGCCTCTTTGGAACCCAAACCAGGCAAGAACTACAGTAGTGAGGAACCTCAATATATTACGCCAGATGTCTATATTCTCAAGGTCGACGGGCGATTGCTGGTGGCGCTTAATGAAGACGGCCTCCCACGTCTTCGAGTTAGTCGATATTATCGACAGATTCTGTCCAAGCATACGCCGGTTCCGCGCGAGGCGAGGGGTTATGTCGAAGAGAAGATGCGCTCCGCCTTATGGTTTATCCGTAGCATTGAGCAGCGGAAACGCACGTTGATCAAGGTGGCGGAAAGCCTGGTCAAGCATCAGAGAGATTTCTTCGAGTACGGGATCTCTTACCTGAAACCTCTGACGCTCCGTCAGGTAGCCGATGACGTCTCGATGCACGAGTCCACCATCAGTCGTGTGACGACGAATAAATATGTGCAAACGCCGCAGGGGCTGTTCGGTCTGAAATACTTCTTCCATCGTGGTGTCCCGTCAACCATCGGTGAAGTTGTCTCGTCTCGCCGGGTGAGGGATTTGGTGCGCCGCTACCTGACAGAGGAAGACGCCAGCAAGCCATTGAGCGACCAGAAGATTGTGGAGATCCTGGCGAAGGCTCACGGGGTCGAGATCGCCCGGCGAACCGTCGCCAAATATCGTGGCCAGCTCAAGATCCCCTCGTCCAATCAACGTCGTTACGTGTAATACGGAACATTGGCATTCCATTCTCTGACGAGGAGTCAACTGATGCAGATTACCATTACCGGTCGTAATCTCGAAATTACGGAAGCCCTCAAGCGTTATGCGGAGGAAAAGATCGCCCGTTTGCAAAAGTTCGTCAACCAGATCATCTCAGCTCACATCATTCTATCGGTCCAGAAGCATCGGCAGATCGCCGAGGTTACGCTCCACGTACGGGAACACATCATCCGCGGAGAAGAATCGAGTGGCGATCTTTACTCGGCGATTGATCTGGTGGCCGAGAAAATCGAACGCCAGATTCTTCGCTACAAGGAAAAGATCGCAGACCACGCCGGTCGAAGTCTGGGGCGATCGGAGGCTAAGGGAGAGACCGCGCCAGCCGAGAGCGAATCCTTTTCCGAGGAAGGCCCCCGCATTGTAAAGACCAAGCGTTTCGCCATGAAGCCACTCGCTCCTGATGAGGCCGTCCTACAGATGAACCTTTTGGGTCACGATTTTTTTGTATTCCGAAACGCTCGAACTCAGGAAGTGAACGTCCTGTACCGAAGACGCGATGGAGATTACGGTTTGATCGAGCCTGCAGGTTGAGCGCCGATGACCGGCAACCGACTCGTCACACCGCAACCACGTTCTTACAATATGGCGATGATCCTCTGAAGGGTCAAGATCGAGCAGGCTGTCTTGCAGCGACGATGAAGACTGTGATGCGGTGAATGCGGCCGAGGTCGTCATTATCACCGGGATGTCCGGGGCCGGTAGGAGCCAGGCGATCAAGTGCCTGGAAGATATCGGTTTTTTCTGTATCGATAACCTGCCCACCACCTTGATTCCCACCTTTGTCCGGCTCTGCGTTCAATCGGAACCTGCAAGAAAGCGGATTGCGTTGGTTATCGACGTCCGGAGTGGGGAGTTTCTGGCCCCACTTTTCGACACCCTGGAGACGCTTCGGCTTGAGGGGCATACGGTTAAGATCGTATTCCTGGACGCGAGCAACGAGGTTCTCGTGCGGCGATTCAGCGAGAGCCGGCGTCCGCACCCCCTCGCCACCGGACAGTCGGCTTTGGCAGGGATTGCGGCAGAACGGCAAATGGTGGCTCGTATTCGAGATAAGGCCGATCTGAGTATCGATACGAGTACGCTGACGATTCATGACCTGAAGCGGTTTCTTTCGCAGGAGTTCGTGATTGAGCGACCGATGGCCAGGGTCGGGCTTTCCCTGGCCTCGTTTGGCTATAAACATGGACTGCCGTTTGATGCCGATCTGATTTTTGATACTCGATTCCTGCCCAGTCCCCACTTTATCGATGACTTGAGGCCGCTGACCGGGCTTGATTCCAAGATAGGCGAGTTCCTGCTACGCGCCTCTGCGACCAAGCCGTACCTTACGCGCCTGATGGACCTGCTCGATTTCATGATTCCGCTCTGCGAGGAGGAAGGTCGCGCCTACTTGACGATTGCGCTCGGCTGCACTGGCGGACATCATCGTTCGGTGTTTCTGGTGGAACAGCTTGCCGGTCATTTTCGAGAGCGTGGCTATCCGGTCAACGTTCGCCACCGTGACATTGAAAAATCCTGACCCCGCGCCAAGCTTGCACGGTGAGAAGGATAAGAGTGTGAGCGAGTCCGGACTTCTCGGCTTGGATGCGACGCAACTGGATGGAAGCGATGATCGGCGAGAGGCGCTTTCCACAGGCCGTCTGCTGAGAATGGACGCGGCGAGCGGCGCCACCAACATGGGAATCGATGAGGCGCTGGCAACGTGCCGCCCGGAAGGCGCGATCCTGCGCTTGTACGCATGGGAGACGCCGACACTCTCCATGGGTTACGCTCAGCGCAGCGGCGACATCAACCTTGCGGCTTGTCGCACATCGGCGGTGCGTCTGGTACGCCGCCCTACAGGCGGGCGTGCCGTATTGCACGGGCAGGACTTGACCTACAGTCTCATCCTGCCACTGCGTTCGCCCTGGACGACGATCTCGGTCGCGGAGAGTTACCGGCTGATCAACCGATCTCTGCGACGGGGCCTGGAAATGTTGGGCCTTGAGGTTCAGTTGGCGCCCCGCCTCAGACAGGCCGACAGGCTGCGGTCGCAGTTCTGCTTTCCGGTCATCGCGCAGCAGGACCTGTTGATCGACGGAAAGAAGGTCATCGGTTCGGCGCAACGGCGATTTCCCGCGTCGCTTCTGCAACAAGGAAGCATTCTATTAGAATTCGATCCCAAGCGTATTCTTGATCTCCTCTGTTCCGACGAACGGGCGAGGGTGGCGGACGCGCTCAAGGCAGTCGGTTCACTGCAGGATGCGCTGGGGCGATTGCCCGGTCGTCAAGATGTCGAGCGGGCGATTCGGGATGGATTTGCGGCGGAGATGGGGATCGAATTTATAGAGGGTGGACTCAGGCCGGAGGAACTTACGCTGTCCAGAGAATTAGCCGCCGCCCGCTATCGTTCAGAAGGCTGGACGTTTCGACGCTGATCGCGACAGGATCAACCTTGACAGCATCCTTCAGCGTTTGCTACGGTACGCTTGCTGAAGTATGGCCTCGAAGATGAGGGAAGTCACCGACAGGGGGAGCGGCTGGTGAGCCCTGAAAAATAGAACCCGTAAGCGGGTGACTGGGCCGGTCGGGTCGCCTGCATGGGACACGCATTGTGACTAAACGAGGTAGTGCCGATCAAAAAGAGTCGATGCCGGTCGTTCCAGATCTCAAGGGATCGAGAGTCTACATGAATCTGCCAAATAAGCTCACACTTGGCAGGATATTTTTGGTGCCCTTCGTCATCGTGTTCCTAGTTGTAGGAGGGAAGGTCCCGAATTACACGGCGGGGGTTATTTTTCTGGCCGCAGTGCTAACCGACTGGCTCGATGGTCGGATCGCTAGAACCACCAGGCAGGTGACTGCACTGGGGAAGTTGCTCGACCCGATTGCCGATAAACTGCTCATCTCGACCGCCTTGATTGCGCTGGTACAGGTGGGCCGCGCGCCGGCCTGGATGGTGGTGCTGATCGTCGGCCGCGAGCTGGCCATTACCGGACTCAGGACGATCGCCGCTTCGCAGGGCATCATTATTCACGCCAGCGACTTCGGAAAATATAAGATGCTGGCTGAGGTGGCGGCGGTCACATTTCTGATCCTTGACTGGCCCCCGGAATGGGGTGTGATGGGCGTCCCGTCACTCGGTGTTCTGTGTCTGTGGGCTGCGGTCGTGCTGAGTGTCGCCTCTGGCGTCGACTACTTTCTTCGTTTTTGGAAGGTAATCGATCTGAGCAAATAATCTGTGGTTCATGTGGAGGGTGATGAGCGCGAGTGTGTGGCTGATACCGCTGGGGTACCTCTCCGGCTCCATCCCTTTCGGCCTCTTGATCGCCAGAGTTGCGATGGGAGTTGATGTGCGAAAAGCCGGGAGCGGCAATATCGGCGCCACGAATGTCCTGCGGGTAGCGGGTTCGAAGGCCGGCGCCGTCACGCTTGCCCTGGATGCCCTCAAGGGCTGGGCGCCCGTCGCATTGAGTCGACTTCTTGAGGCGCCGGAGGTCGTGGTCGCTGCGGTGGGGCTGGCGGCTTTTCTGGGCCATATCTATCCGCTTTTTCTTGGCTTTCGCGGCGGAAAGGGCGTTGCCACGGCACTCGGCGTGCTTCTGGCATTGTTCGCGAAGATCGCGTTAGCGATTGTAGGCGTCTGGCTGTTGGTCGCCGCCCTTTTTCGCTATTCGTCTTTGGCCGCCCTTACGGCCGCCGTTGCCGCCCCTGTTCTGGTGTGGGTCCTTGACGGGCGACCGTCGTATGTTGGACTGGCGGTGATTATCTGCGGATTCATTCTTATCCGGCATCGGGAGAACATGGAACGTCTGATGGCAGGACACGAGGGGAAGATAGGAAAAACACTGCAGGGAGCAGATCTGCCGCGGCACGATCGGCTTGCCTCGTAGGAGCGAGACATGGCTCTCATCGTCCAGAAATACGGCGGCAGCTCCGTTGCAGATGTCGAGCGGATCAAAAACGTGGCCCGACGGGTGGCGGATACGAAGGTCCAGGGGAACGACCTGGTAGTCGTGGTATCGGCGATGGCCGGGGAGACAGACCGACTGCTGGGTCTTACCGCGCAGATCTCCGACACGCCGGATGAGCGAGAGATCGATGTTATCGTGGCAACCGGCGAGCAGATCTCGATCGGCCTGTTGGCGCTTGCCATCCACCAGCTTGGACACAAAGCCCGCTCGTTTACCGGATCCCAAGTCAAGATCCAGACCGACACCGTCCACAC
>PQAQ01000238.1 GCA_003105305.1 Candidatus Methylomirabilota bacterium | reverse complement strand
TTAAAGCTCCGGTTGCCGTACAGGCGTCGCTGCCGCGCCGATGTCAGAAAGAGACGCCGCCTGGCCCTGGTCATCCCCACATAACAGAGCCGTCGTTCCTCCTCAAGCTCCCGTTCGTCCGGCATGGCAAAGGCGTGCGGGAAGATCCCTTCCTCCAGTCCGACCATGAAGACGGTGTCAAACTCCAACCCCTTGGCCGTATGGAGTGTCATGAGCGTCACTGCGCCCCGGCCCTCAGCATACTCGTCGAGGTCGCCGATCAGGGCGACGGAGTCGAGGAACGCCGGCAGTCCCCCGTCCGCGTTGCGCTCGGCAAACTCCTGGGCAGCGGTTACCAGTTCTTTCAGGTTTTCGAGGCGGCTTTCGGCCTCAGGTGTTCGTTCGCGCTCCAATTCCTCCGCGTATCCGGATCCGGTAATCAACTCGGCGATCAGGTCCGAAATCGGGATCACGGCCGTTTTCGCCCGTACCTCTTCAACGAGGCGAAGCAATGCCTCCATGGCTGCCAGTTGCTTGGTGTTCAGTAGCTTCTCCTGCACCGCGCGTCGGCACGCCTCCCAGATTGTCGTCTTTTCTTGCGTGGCCAACAGCTCAAGCTTGGCCATCGTCGCCGGCCCGATGCCGCGCGTCGGCGCATTCACGAGTCGCTTGAAGCTGACACTATCGGCAGGATTGACGACCCAGCGCAGGTAGGCTAAGAGGTCCTTGATCTCCTTCCGTTCATAGAAGCGGAGTCCGCCCACGATGACGTATGGGATCAGGGCCTGCCGCAGCGCCTCTTCCAGGACGCGCGACTGCGCATTCGTTCGGTAGAAGATCGCGTAATCGTCGTATCCGGTCCCATCGTCGACAACCCGACCTCGGATCGTTCTTGCGGCGAAGAGGGCCTCATCGGTTTCGTCGAGCGCCCGGTACAGCACGATCGGATCGCCGGCCTCGTTCTCGGTCCACAGGGTCTTCCCCTTCCGACCGTAGTTGTGGGCTACCACCCCCCCGGCGCCCTGGAGGATCTGTTGGGTCGACCGATAGTTCTGTTCCAGCCGGATCACCGCGCAGCCTGTATGGTCCCGCTCGAAGTCCAGGATATTGTTCAGGTCGGCGCCGCGCCAGCGATAGATCGACTGATCGTCGTCGCCTACCACGCAGAGGTTTCCGTACCGGTTTGCCAGCAGGTGCACTAAACGGTACTGGGCATGGTTGGTGTCCTGGTACTCGTCCACCAGGATGTAGCGCCAGAGGTCCTGGTAGGCTGCCAGCGCCTCGGGATGTTGCTCGAAGAGGCGCACCGTCGCCATCAGCAGATCGTCGAAGTCGAGCGCCTGCAGGCCGTCCAGACGCTCCTGATACATGAGGTACAGTTTGGCGGTCCGCTCCTCCATCCGGTCGTTGGCCTGCAACGTATACTCTTCGGCAGAGAGCAGCTCATTCTTCGCTCGGCTGATGCGGGAGAGGACCGCGCGAGGATTCAAGGAGCGCTCGGACAGGCCCTGCGCGCGCAGGCAGTCCCGCATCAGGCTCACCTGGTCTCCGTCATCGTAAATCACGAAGGAGCTCTTGATGCCCAGTGCGGCGCCATGCTTCCGCAGGATCCGGACGCAGGTGGAATGAAACGTTCCGACCCAGACACTGCCGCTGTCCCTGGGACCAGGCTCAGAGCCGCTCTGTCCCAGCAGATCCGCCACCCGCCGCTTCATCTCGCCGGCTGCCTTGTTGGTGAACGTCACCGCCAGGATGTTCCAGGGCGGGACCCCGCAGTGGCCGATCAGGTAGGCGATTCGTCGGGTAATCACCCGAGTCTTCCCAGATCCGGCGCCCGCCAGCACCAGCAGCGGCCCCTCGGTATGCAGGACCGCCTCCGCTTGCCGCGGGTTCAGATCGGCGATGATCGCTTCAGATTTCACGTCAGCGCATTCCTCCGTCGTTGGCCAGTACAGCGCAACAATCCCGCCCTCATCATAGGCGAACCCGCCCCACGCGACAAGCGAATTTCGCGTTTGAAAACCTTGACAAGCCAACGGAAACGCGAAAGAATCGCCGCAACCGGCAGAGGCAACTACGAGCGCAATACAAGGCCGAGTACTCTACTTATGTAGTTGGATCTCAGGCGGGGGCGTCGAGTGGGCGGCAATCACTGAAGGGGAACGATGTTCGAAAAGCTGAAGAAAAAGGGATTTCAAGTTCTCACCTTACACCATGCCGAGGCGATCCTGAAGCACGATATGGCCGACGCGGTTACTGAGCTGGAAAAGGTGAGGAAGTCCGTATCTCAGATGCCTTGAGGCGACACGCTTGCTTGCGCATGAGATGGATTTGAAGCTAAATCTTGCCTTGGGTGAGCGATATAAAAGCGAGACCCAAAAGACAAGAGTAATCTCGGAAGCGTGGACTGAAAGAAATGCGTTCTGCTGTTCATGTGGTGGGATTTTGGAAAAAGAACAAAACAACGCGCGCGTACTGGACTTCACATGTGTAAAGTGTCACATCGACTTTGAATTGAAAAGTACTCGTGGAAATTTCTCTGACAAGTTACCCGATGGAGCATTTAGAGCGATGATGGCTCGTCTGAGTGACATTTCCAGTCCGAATTTCTTTTTTCTCACTTACGATGTTAAATCTTTATGCGTGACAAATTTCTTCGCAGTCCCAACCTATTTCTTTGACTCAACCGTAATTGAGAAACGAAAGCCGCTGAGTCCCAATGCGAGACGTGCAGGCTGGATAGGATGTAATATCATCATAAATCGTATTCCAGAAGTGGGGAAGGTGTTTTATGTAAGGAATTGCGAAATATTCAAGAGGTCGGTTGTTGTAGAAACATGGAAACGAACAGCTTTCTTGCGTCATGAAGCGAGCCTCGAAGCCAGAGGATGGACACTGGAGGTTCTTCGCATTATCCAGTCTCTTGACGTCCGAGAATTCACGCTTCAACGAATATATGACTTCGAGACACAACTGAAGCAGCGATTCCCCCACAATAATTTCATTCGAGCCAAGATTCGGCAACAATTGCAGGTCTTGAGAGATGCAGGCCTCATTGCGTTTGAAGGGCAAGGACGCTACACGGTTAATTTTGGTGGTTCTATCGAACGATTGCAACAGCGTGAGCCGTACGGCAGGAGCTAGAGAAACTTGGCGGCCGATTGAGAAGGGGACCATGCTTTATCTTAACTACTATCGCTGCTCTTGCGGCACACGTTGGGTTGATTGTTGGAGTTGTACATGCAATGATCGCTGTCCAGCATGCAACAAGGAAATTGAGCCTTATCGTTCAGATGACTTTCCTGAGGACGACAGGGGTTTCCTGTTCCAAGATTAACTGCGGCGCAATCACACCTCTACTTGTGGGTGCCGAACGCCCTGCTGCAAGAAGGCCTCCGCGTAATGGAAGCATGGGGATTTACGTATAAGTCGAACGTGGTGTGGTACAAGATCCGAAAAGACGGTGGTCCTGACGGGCGCGGCGTCGGCTTCTATTTTCGAAATGTAACTGAACTGATCCTCTTCGGCATTCGGGGGAGCATGCGCACTCTGCCGCCGGGTCGGACGCAAGTGAATATTCTCGCAACGAGGAAGCGAGAGCATTCGCGCAAGCCCGATGAGATTTACGACATCATTGAGGCTTGCTCTCCCGGTCCCTACTTGGAGGTCTTTGCACGTTTTCGCCGTCCAGGGTGGACACAATGGGGAAATGAGGATGTGGAGGAGAATTCCATGTATGGCGTGGCTCGTCGCAAGGGCCACGTGAACCCGCAACTCCGGCTTCTTGAGACGCCTCGCGGATACGGGGCCAAGCCCCGACGCTCAACTAATCAGTAAGGCTTGAGACGACTATGATGCTGGATCGAGGTCGTCTCCGTTCCTTGTGCAAGAAGCCCAAAGCGGCATGGACGTGGCGACCCAGGGAGAATCGGTCCGTGACACCAGGGCTCACCGGGTTTTCGATCACGAATCTACGCTTTTTCATGGTTGTGTTATTTGTTGATCGAATCGGTAGAACGTTATGGAACCGATGCGCTTGATCCACCCGATATATCTTGACGTTCCGATGCTGGTTTCTTTCGCAGCGGCGCTTCAGGGCGGTCTCTCCTTCGGATCAGAAGTCACCCATGAGAAGGCGGCGAGTCAACTCGACACATCAAAGGTTTCGGGAAAACTTGGGTTGAGCGATCTTTTCGGCAGCCTGTTCAAGGCGTCAGTAGCGGCTGAGATGTCGTCTGATAATAAATCAGATACGTCTGAGGTTCGCCGGGAATCGAAGGCTCACACCGAGGCGTCGATAGCGATCGTCCTCTATGATCAGCTACGGCGTTCCACAGGCTACTTGGTTCAACCGAAGTCTGTGGAGGATTTCGAAGCCTTGGAACCCGGATCGCTGGTTGAGGTTGCTGGAACTGTCGAAAAGAATGCCGTCAATGCCGTGATTGACTACCTCGACGCTGTCAACATCTTTGTGAGCCTACAATCGCAGGCTGCGCCGAAACAGCAGAAGCAGCAGCAACAGCCGCTTGAGAAGATACGCGAGGCTCTCGACAAGGACAGACGCAGAACTCCCATCTCTAACGTCCTACTGCGGTGTTCTCAGCCTCCGGCAACCACGGTAGTGGTGACCCTACGAACACAAAATCTCCGTGATCTGACGATGAGCGAACTACACAAGAACAGTGTCCGCGTAGTTGGCAAGGTGACGAGGATCATTCACGAGGGGCAAACCATGAGCGCATTCGAAAACTACGGGATGGCCCTCCTGCCTCCGACCACTCTAGAAACGGTCTTTCAGCAAATTTCTTCATCGAAGGATGTTGTGGCGGAGTTCAGCGGGGTACAAGTTGAAGGCCCGGCGGTACAATTGTTGCCGCTGATGGTGTTTGTGTAGGGCTACGCGACGAACACGTTGAATGCTCCGCTCTCCCTAACCAAATAAGAATTTAGGCGATCACGGCGCTGGATCGGCGTCGTTTCAATCTATTGTGTAAACCGCCCGAAACGGTATGGCGCGTCGAGAACGGTCAAAGTTAGGACAGCAGGCGCCAATGAAAGCGATCACGTTACGAAACCTTCCACCCGATTTCGCTCGGATCATTCGCCAGAAGGCCGACGAGCAGCACGCGAGCATCAACAAGGTCATCATCGGTATGCTGGCGAAAAGCCAGGGATTTCGGGCAAGAAGCGCGGAATGATACTGCACCACGATCTGGATGCGCCGGCCGGGAAGTGGACACGCGAAGAGGCGATAGCCTTCAACAAAGCGTTAACCAGACAGCGTACCAATCCTGACATCATTGCAAACGCCCATTATCAGAAGGTCGGCCAAATCGTCGTGGAGCACTTGAAGTAGCCTGATGCTATACGAACCAAAAGCAGAGGCAGGTAAGAAGCATAGGCGCCGGTATCGATTGACGGTGGCCGGTATTGTCGTGATCGTGTCCCTCGTCGCGGTAGGGGTGGCGCTCGCGACCGTACCAGCGGTCAGGGATCACCTGTGCTATGAGCACCGAATGAATATGTTTTGCTCGATCGCCGAGATCGGCGAGTCCGAGATCCGAATATTTGCGTGGCATCCGGACGAGCAGTCGCTCAATCCGCCCGCCGCACAGCGCGCTTACGGCGCCAGTTTCCCGAGGGGTAGACAGCAGCGCCTGTACTGGGAAGCGCGATTGAAATCTCGTGTCGCTCCGGATCAACCGATCAGGTTTGTTGCCAAGTGGACGACCTATGATGCGAACGGTAAATCGATCGGAGGCGGGGTTATTGAGTCCACATGGGAAGCGGATAATCCGGCGGCGCTGATTACCGGTCCAGTGGATACGGTTCCTATTGGACCGGGCGGTCAATTCCCGTCCGGTCATTATGAGGTTGCGCTGAAGGTGTACGGGAATCGGCTGGCCGAGTCGGAGGTTCGAGGCGGATTCGACATATATTGACAGTTGGCCGTTGATGGCACTGTTTCCACATCATGATGGAGTCAGGGCGGCTCAATACGTTAGTTTCGGCAGATACCCGAAATGCTTGACATCCCCCGGGAGCGAGCATATAGTGCCTCTGCTGCTCGAATTCTGAGTCGCGTTTTTCCGTTCATGCTCTACACGTGAAGGATCATAACCATGAAGAAACGCGACGCTGTTGTCGCCCTGTTGCCGCTATTGATTATGGCTCTCCTTGTCGGATGGGCCTGCAGTCGGTTCAGCTTGCCGTCATCGACTCCTACCGAAGGTCTTCGCGCCCAACCGACGCCCGCCGCAAGCACTCAAGCGTCTCGCCCGCAGTGGGTCGGCCCTCCGCCGGACGCCAGGTATGTCGGGAGTGAGTCGTGTCTTGCGTGCCACAAGGAGTCGACCGAGCGCTTCCATAAGACGAGGATCGGACGGATCATGTCGGTGAATCCGCGAACCCCGCAAGAGCGGCGGGACTGCGAGTCATGCCATGGTCCGGGCGGCCCGCACGTGGCTTCGGAGGGCGGCGCCCTGGAGACAATGATCACCTTCGAGAAAGGGGCAGAGCCTGTCGAAGCGCAGAATGCCGCCTGCGTGACGTGCCACGAAAAGGGTGAGCATACCTTCTGGAAGGGAAGTCCCCACGAATTGCGGGGACTGGCGTGCGTATCCTGTCACAAGGTGATGGAGTCGGTCTCCGACCGATACAACCTGACGAAGCCTACGGCGATCGAGGTCTGCTCGCAGTGCCATCAGACCCGTCGGGCCCAGCTTCAGCGCAGTTCCCATATGCCGCTTCGCGAAGGAAAGATCAGTTGCGGCGACTGCCATAATCCTCATGGAACGGCGACGCAGGCGATGCTGCGCGAGGACTCCGTTAACGAGAACTGTTACAAATGCCATGCCGAGAAGCGGGGGCCGTTTCTGTGGGAACATGCGCCCGTTATCGAGAGCTGCTCGAACTGCCACGAGCCGCACGGCTCTACCAACGCGAGGCTCCTGAAGGTCAGGATTCCCCGCCTCTGCCAGGAGTGCCATATCGAGACGCGGCATCCAACGAATCCCTATGATCCAAAAACCGGAACACGGTTCGTCGTCAACCGAGGTTGTATCAACTGTCACCAGAAGATCCACGGATCAAACCATCCTTCAGGATTCGCCTTTACCAACTGAGATGGCGATCTGAAGTATACGATGAAAGTGCACGGTAGAGGGGGCCTTGGGGGCGTTACTTGTGAAAAAACGGATTAGTCAGGCGTTGCTGTGTACGGCAGCCCTGGCTCTGATAGGCGTCGCTCCCGGCTTCGCTGAGCAGCCTTCGCCTCAGGAGGATATCCCCTCGTGGGTCAACTGGCTGAATGCCGGGCTGCCGTTCGGTTTTGGGCTGACCGGGTTGGATATCGAAGGCGGCTATCGCGACATCGACGGGCGTCGAAGTTCGGCGAAGTTTCAGGAATACCGCGTCCTTGAGGAGAGCCCTTTCCTGGATCATCTTCGGCTCTCCCTGGAGACGAAGGATCAAAAACGGTATATCGATTTCTCCGCGAC
>PQAQ01000237.1 GCA_003105305.1 Candidatus Methylomirabilota bacterium | reverse complement strand
CGTCTATGAGACCTTTGCTGCGGAGTTGAAGCGGCTGATCCCCTACACGCGGATGGGGATTGTGATTGTTGAGGACTCAGGCAGACGACTCAGACTCTTTCAACTGGTCGGCGATCGACTGGATACGGTGCCGATCGGGGCGGTCTGGTCCGGCGGGGAAGGGACCGGTGTCGAGTGGGTAATGTCACACAAACGCCCGCATGTGGAAGCAGATCTTGCGAAGAGAGGACAGTTTATCGAAGACGGGATGCTGGTGAACGAGGGGATCCGCTCGACGGTTCGCCTTCCGCTGATGGTTGCCGGGCAGGTCGTCGGTGTTCTGTTTTTGGACGACGTCGCGCCCGACCGCTACGCGCAGAGCGATCTGAAACTTCTCATTCCGCTTGCAGAGCAGTTGGCTATTGCCATCGAACACGCCCGGCTTCATGGCGAACTGGAGCAGAGGGTGGCGGAGCGGACCCTGGCGCTCCGACAGACCCAGGCGCAACTGATCCAGTCAGGGAAGTTGGCGGCGGTCGGCACATTGGCCGCCGGAGTTGCCCACGAGTTGAACCAGCCACTGATGATTATCCGGGGCTACGCCCAGGAGCTGCTCAAGGACCGGCGGATTGCGGATCACGAGATCCGGGAGGATCTGCAGCGGATCGAGGCGCAGACGACCCGGATGGTCGCCATCATCACCCGCCTCCGCGACTTTTCGCGCGAATCGAAAGGGCATCGGCGGGTAACCGACCTGAACCAGTTGGTAAGGGATACGCTGACCTTCCTCAGCCGGCAATTGAAAACTCGAGACATAACCGTCCTGCAGGAACTCGACCCGGCTCTCCCATCGGTCTGGACCGATCCGTTGCAGATCGAGCAGGTGCTGCTAAATCTGCTCACTAACGCCGGGGACGCCATGGAGACGGAAGGGAGAGGGGTTATTACCATCCGTACCGAACTCGCACCAAACAATCGGGTTGCCCTGAGTGTTACCGATACGGGTCCCGGTATTCCGGCCGACGTTCAGCCGAGAATTTTCGATCCATTTTTTACAACGAAAGAGGTCGGCAAGGGCACCGGGCTCGGCCTGAGCATCTGTCATGGGATTGTCGAAGAGCACGGGGGACACCTGACGGTGGAGAGTCCGGTCGTCGATGGCCGGGGTACTCGATTGACAATGAGTTTGCCCTGCGCCAGACCGGATGATAGGAAGGGTGAGCCGACATGAACCGCGCGCGCATTCTCGTAGTCGATGACGAGCCGGAGATTCGCCGATTAATTTCGCGCTATCTCGGGCGGCTCGGGTACGCTGTGCGGGAAGTCGGCGATGGCGAGGAGGCTACAGCGCTGGCCAGGCAGGAGATCCCGGATGTCGTGATTACCGACATGGCGATGCCCCGCCGGGGTGGACTCCAGTTGCTCGATACGCTTCGGCGTCTCGACCCCGGTCTTCCTGTCATCGTGCTTACCGGGCACGGGTCGTTAGAGAACGTGATTGCGGCGATGCGGCACGGGTCGGTCTTTGACTATCTGCTCAAGCCGCTTCCTAATCTTGGCGTGCTGGAGGTGGCGGTTGCCCGCGCGGTGGAGGTGCGACGACTGCGCGCGGAGGCCAGGGAGGCGTTCCAGGTTGCGGCGATCCGGGAGTTGGCCTTGACTGCGAGCGACAAAATTCTGAATCCGCTCAACGTCATCAGTCTGAGCGTGGAGTGGTTGATCCGAGAGGAGGCGACGGCTGAGGAGAAGGCTAAGGCGGTGGCCAGCATCGAGGTCGCCGTAGAGAGGATCACGAAGATCGTTCGACAGATGCGGTCGGTAGGGCGGTACACGCCTTCTGAGGTCGTTCCTGGTTTCCGACAGATCGATCTCGATCGGGCCGCCGCAGACGACACCAGCGATGCTGAATTGTAAATCCGACTCGTGGAGTCAGGCGAACTTTCGCTCGATCCTTAAGCCGACCACCCGTGAGATGGTCGGATGGCTGGCATACGCATAATGATGCTCAAAGCGGCGAGCGCGGAGTTTTATCTGCGGGAGGAACAATGGCGCTGAAGGCGGTGATCTTCGATGCCGGCAACACGCTGATGCTGATCAACTACGGTGTCGTGGTTGAGGCGTTGGCGGCTGAAGGATACAGTGTTGACGAGGCAGCGGTCCGTGAGGCGGAGTATCGCGCTAGGGTGCGGCTTGATCCGATTCTGGCCCGGCGCAATTCGACCGAAGCGCCACGGATCTTTCAGATGTACATGCAATTTGTGTGCGAGGGTATCAATGTGCCGTGGGGCGAAGCCGCCGGGCGGGCCCTGGGCCGGATGGCCGAGTACCATCGGGCACAGAACCTGTGGAATCGACTCAATCCGCAGGCTCCGACTGTGCTCCGGATGCTGCGGGATCGCGGGCTCGCGCTCGGCATGATCTCGAATTCAAACGGGTGGGTCGAGCGCCTCGTGACGCAAAGTGGAATGCGTTCCTACTTCCGCTTCGTGTTGGACTCACGGTTGGTTGGGGTCGAAAAACCCGATCCTAGGATCTTTCAGTTGGCGCTGGATCGGATCGGGATCAGTCCCGACGAGGCGCTGTATATTGGTGACCTGTACTCCGTTGATGTTGTTGGATCAAGAGCGGCGGGGATGTGCGCGATCCTGCTCGATCCCGCCGGTTTGTGGAACCACGTCGACTGCCACAAGGCGCGGGACCTTTCTGAAGCCGCGGACGTGATCCTGACGCAGCTTTTGTAATCCGGCCTCGTTGGAAAGATCCGTCTGCCGATCTCAGCTTTCCTGTTTACCGGACAAGAAGCGCCGCGTAAGAGGCGCAGTGACGGCGTCGGTCGTCGCCAGTTCGCGTTGGAGCCTGATCAGATCGTTCGGCGTATCCACATCGAACCATGACGGAAGCACGGCGACCTGTAATCGTTGTGCCGCGGCGCGGTGGAGCGTCTCATTCAGTACTGTGGGGCTGCTCCAGGGGATGTCGTCGAAGAGCGCGCGGCAGGGGCGCTTGAGACCGATGAGGTAATAGCCTCCGTCGTCCGTGGGGCCGAGCACCAGATCTGTGGTTTCTTCGCGCAGTCGTGCGACGGCATCAGCAAGGTAGTGCGTCGGCAGGGTCGGGCTGTCGCTGTCGATCAGGATGACGGCCGGGTGGCCTCGTTCCAGCAGGATCGCCGATAGTCGGTGAAGCCGGTCCCCAAGGGTCGAACCTGCCTGCGGAATCAGCGTAAAACCCCCCGGCAACAGCGCAAGCATCGACGACCGTGCCTCAAGTGGCGTGTAGGCCAGGTACGGATCGATGTCGGGGAGCCCGGCTACCTGCTGCAGCTTGTCCTGCAACATGCAGCGGTACAGGCCCGCCGCGCGCTCATAACTGAGTGGCGGGACGAGGCGCGTCTTCACCCGGCCCGGCTCCGGCGCCCTAGCCATCACCGCCATCGCGTATCGTCGCATACAGAAAGCGTATCGAACCGGTTTCAGCTTGTCAACCGGTTGCCGCGCCCGTCGCTCAGCGATTTGTAATATAGCAATCTATTTCTAATGTGCACGACCCGTGATGCGTCGTCATGTCAGCGGCGCGCCGGCTCCCGCGAGGCGGAGGGCGTAATGGGCGGCGCCGAGCAGGGCGGCGCGGGGATTGAGCACGACCTTCACCTCGACTGATCGAAGCAGGTCGGCGAAACGCCCTTTGTCGGAGAAGGCGCTGATGAACGTATTGTCTTGAAGTCCTGGTAAAATCTTCGGCGCGATCCCTCCCCCGATATATACCCCGCCAAGGGCGAACGCCTTCAGGGCCAGATTCCCCGCCTCTGCCCCGTATATAGAGACGAACAGATCGAGTGTCTTTGCGCAAAGCGGATCGTCTCCTGCCAGCCCAACTCCGGAAATGACGACAGCAGGATCGTCCTTTGCAATTTGCTTGCGCAGCCAGTCCGGTTCTGAGGCAACGCCACAGTCTCGCAGGAATCGATAGATGTTGAAAAGTCCGGGACCGGACAGTACACGCTCGTAGCTCACGTGGCCGAACTCCTTTTGCAGATAGCGCAGCAGTTCGACCTCCAGGTCGCTGCGCGGGGCGAAGTCGGTGTGGCCCCCCTCAGTGGCTATCGGGTGATGACGGGCGCCATCCCAGCAGAGGATTGCCTCCCCTAAACCTGTCCCGGCCGCAACGACGGCGATATTCCCCTTGCGCGCAAGACCCGGCTGAAGGGAACGTAGATCGGTCGGATCGAGGTGAAGCATTCCATGAGCGGCTGCCTCCAGATCGTTCAGGAGTTTTACGCATGGAATCTGAAAGGTGTCAGCCAGTGTACGCTCATTCAACACCCAGGGAAGGTGGGTAATGCTGCTCTCGCCGTCGATCACCGGTCCGGCGACCCCAAAACTGGCGGCGCGAAGCGGCGGACGGTAGCCGGACTCCAGGAATCGGTYGAGGATCTCCTCGAGTGAGCTGTAATGCTGACTGGGGAACGTCTCTTCGCGAATGACTTGCAGCCGATCACCGGCCTCTTCAAACAGGCCGATGACGGTCTTCGTTCCTCCGATGTCGCCGGCTAGGATCATAAGGTTCTCTCGTTGAGGCGGCTCGCCGCTGCTTTATCGACCAACCACACCAGTCGACCTGTGACCGGCCGGATCAGTTGGGCCGGAAGTCGCTCGGGGTCGGTCGGCCCCTGGAGGATCGCCTGAAGCGCGACGGCTTTATCGCTTCCCGATACGAGAAACAGTATCGTCTCTGCCCGGTTGAGAATCGGTGGCGTAAGCGTCAAGCGATGCGTCCTGAGCGTTGGGACATAGTTGGGCGTCACCCACCGCGTGGTTTCTTGAAGTGCGTGCGTGTACGGGAAGAGTGAGGCGGTGTGGCCGTCAGCTCCGAGCCCGAGAAGGATCAGGTCGAAGGCGGGCGGCTCATCCGATGGAAGGGGCGCGAAGGCACGGGCGATCTCTGCCTCGTAGTCTCTGGCTGCGACATCCAAATCTGCTCGTTCGGCCTGCATCCGGTGGATCTGATCCGCTGGAACAGGCACATGACTCAGAAGGGTTGTGTGTGCCGTGTGAAAGTTCGAATTGAGGTGCGTCGGCGGCACGGCACGCTCATCTCCCCAGAAGACGTGGGTCTTTTGCCACGGCAGGCGCGAGCAGTATGGCTCGGCCGCGAGGAGTGAGTAGAGGCGCGTCGGGGTCGAGCCGCCCGATAAAGCCGCCGTAAAACGCCCGAGGCGGGTGACGGCCTCCTCGGCGTACCGAACAAATCGTTCTGCGGCCTCTTGGGCGAGGGCAACGGGATCGGCCTGTACCACCAGTTCGCCTGCGTGCTCCACAGTCCGCTCCCGCTGCATCTATGGGTTGACCCACTTCCGGCCGTCGCTCTCGATAAACCGATCGGCTTCTTTTGGGCCCCAACTCCCCGCGGGATAGTACGTCAATCCGGCGCGGCCCGCGGCGGCCCACGCCTCGAGGATGGGCGTCACCAGCGCCCACGCGCTCTCCACCTCATCACGCCGGATGAACAACGTCGAATCTCCGAGCATGCAGTCGAGCAGCAATCGCTCATATGCCTCCACGGGCTCGACCCCAAAGGCCTCCCGATAGGAGAAGCCCAGTCGGGCCGGCACGAGACTGATGTGCGGTCCTGGCGGCTTCAACCCCACCCGCAGCGAGATCCCTTCGTCAGGCTGGATGCGGAGCGTAAGCCGATTCGGCTCCACGACGTCTGACGCTTCATGACCGGCATGGGCTGCGTGCTGAAACAGCCGCAGCGGCGGCTGCTTGTACTGAATGGTGACTTCGGTCACCCGCTTTGGAAGCGCCTTGCCGGTYCGCAGGTAAAACGGGACYCCSGCCCAGCGCCAGTTATCGATCTCCAGGCGCAGYGCCGCAAAGGTCTCCGCCGCCGTCCCCTCAGCCACGCCCGGCTCGTCGGTATAGGCCACGATCTTTTTTCCGTTCAGCGTACCGCTGATGTACTGCGCCCGTACCGTCGTCTCCTCGATTCGCTCTATCGGGACGGGACGGATCGCTCGCAGGACCTTGACCTTTTCGTCACGGACAGCGTCCGGCTCGAAGGTGGCGGGCGGCTCCATCGCCACCAGCGAGAGCAGTTGTAGTAGATGGTTTTGTACCATGTCCCGCAAGGCGCCGGCGCTGTCGTAATAGCCGCCTCGCCCCTCCACGCCCAGATCCTCGGCGACCAGAAGCTGGATATAGTCTACGTACCGCCGATTCCACAACGGCTCAAAGATGCTGTTGCCGAACCGAAAGGTCAAGATGTTCTGGACGGTTTCCTTGCCCAGGTAGTGGTCGATCCGGTAGATCTGTGGCTCGCGGAAGACGCGATAGATCTCGGTGTTCAGCGCTCTCGCCGTGACTAGGTTTCGCCCAAACGGCTTTTCGACAATGATCCGGCAGCAGCCACAACTCTTGGGCGGGGCGGGCGTGTCGCGCGGGCCGTCCCAGACGTCGCTCACCAGTCCGGTCGTCCCTAAATGGGCGATAATCTCCGTATAGGCCCCAGGGGGAGTCGCCAGGTAGTACAGCCGATTGCCCGCCGTCCCGTGTCGCTGATCCACATCGGCGAGAAGGGCGCGAAGCCGCTCGTACCCGGCAGGGTCGTCGAAGGAAGCCGCGACGTAGTAGAGGCTCTGCGCCAGACGGTTCCAGGTCTCGGATGTGACCGGACGCAGGCGGCCGTACTGCTCGACGGCCCGGCGCATTTCCGTGCGGAACGCCTCGTGGTCCTTCTCCCGTCTTGCAAATCCGATGACCGCGAACCGCTCTGGCAGCAGGCCGTCACACATCAACGCATACAGGGCGGGCAGGAGCTTACGCCGCGTCAAGTCGCCGGACGCGCCAAAGATGACCAGCGCGCATCCTTCGGGTATCAGGTAGCAGGGGGGTTCCGCAATCGCCTCGGTCAGAATCTGCATGGCGGTCATGGGGTGCCGTCAGCCTTCGGTGCGGGGTTCAGCATGGCCGCCGAATTGGGCCCGCATTGCCGACAGCAGCTTGTCGGCAAAGGTGTGCGTCTG
Organism: Candidatus Methylomirabilota bacterium; assembly: GCA_003105305.1. GTDB lineage: Bacteria > Methylomirabilota > Methylomirabilia > Methylomirabilales > Methylomirabilaceae > Methylomirabilis. Next base: position 24,571 of record PQAQ01000237.1, on the reverse strand, counting down.
TCGGGACCGAAAACGCGCGTACAGCGATGCCGAGAGCACATCGGCCGGCACGGCCTCTTCGATAGCGGCCATCACCGTCCAGCGGCCTTCGCCGGAATCCTGGACAAAGCCTGTATAGTCGGACAGCGTAGGATCTTTTGCGAGCGCAATCGCCGTCAGGTCCAGCAGCCAGGATGAGATGACGCTGCCGCGCCGCCAGACCTCCGCTATGTCGGCCATGTCGAACTCATAGCGGCACTCTTCAGGAAGATTCTTCGAGGCCGCATTGCGCAGGATGTCGAAGCCCTCGGCATAGGCCTGCATCAGGCCGTATTCGATGCCGTTGTGGACCATCTTGGCGAAATGACCGGCGCCGACCGGACCGCAGTGCAGGTAGCCCACCTCCGCCGTATCGCTGGGCTGCTGACGACCTGGCGTGCGCGGGATGTCGCCTCGTCCCGGCGCGAGCGTGGCGAAGATCGGCTCCAGATGTTGGACCGCGCGCGCCTCTCCGCCGATCATCAAACAGTAGCCCCGTTCCATTCCCCAGATCCCACCGCTGGTTCCCACGTCCAGGTAAGAGATCGCCCGTTGCTTCAGCGCCGTTGCGCGACGCACGTCGTCTTTGTAATAGGAGTTGCCGCCGTCGATGATGATGTCGTCCGCGTCCATCTGCTGCAACAGCGCCGCGATGGTCTGTTCCGTCGGTTCGCCGGCCGGCACCATCACCCACGCCGCCCGCGGCCTGTCGAGTTGGCGTACCAGATCATCCAGCGTCGTGGCGGCCGTTGCGCCTTCTCGCGCCGCCTGCTGCACGCGCTCGGAACTGACATCGTACACGACGCATTGATGCCCGCCCTGCAGCAAGCGGCGCACCATGTTGGTGCCCATCCTCCCCAGACCGATCATCCCGAGTTGCATCGTGCGTGCTCCTTTCAGGAAAAACAGCCGTTAATATTCCGCCGTCGGCGGTCAGCACGACAAGGCTTGGCGGATGGCGGCGTGCAAGGTTGCGAGGCCGGCTGTCACGTCCGAACCGAGATGAACCCGTAACGCGCGGCGATAGCGATCCGTCAAGACCTGGAAGTCGCCGCGCGCCTGGGCCGCCTTCACGATGCCGAAGCTGTACCGGTGGCCGGGAACGGGCAGGTCGAGGGCGTCGTCGCAAGTGATTTGCAGGAATACGCCGGTATTCGGCCCACCCTTGTATGCCTGGCCGGTCGAGTGCAGGAAGCGCGGGCCAAACCCCAGGCATGTGGCGACGCGCTTGCTGTCGCGGACCGCATGACGCACCAGTTCCAGCGCCTGTTCATGGGCGTCGTTCATCTCGATATAGGCGAGAAGGGCGAAGTAATCGCCGGGTTGCAGTCGGTTGAGATGCGCCCTAAGATATCCGACGAACGACCGATCGGCTCCTGCGGTCTGCTCCAGCGTGGCGGCATTCCGCGTATCACTGAATAGCGCGATACTGCGCTCCTCAAGGATCGGAGTCTCGGGTGTGAGCAATCCTGTCTGTTCATAGCGCGCCGTCAATGCTCGCGCTGCCGCCTTGCCGGCTTCTACGTCGGGTTGATTGAAGGGGTTGATGCCGAGGATCGACCCGGACACGGCGGTGGCGATCTCCCACCGGAAAAACTCGCCGCCCAGGTCGTAGGGATCGGTCAGTGAAATCCGAACGACTGGCTGACCTGCCCGTTCGAGGGTCTCCAGCGCCCGGTCCTGAGAAAGATCAGGGGCGGATGCCATTCTGAGATAGACGAACACGCGATCGGCTCCATAGACATCCGGCGTGCCTACCGGCTCGCGATCGACGGGGATCAGCCCCTTCCCCACCTTCCCGGTCGATTCGGCGAGCAGTTGTTCCAGCCAAGCGCCGAGGTATCGGATGCCGGGCGAGGCGATGATCGTTACCTTGTCGCGCCCGTGCATCGCGAGCACGCCCAGGATTGTGCCGAGCACGACGCCGGGATTCTCCTCGACCGGGACGCATGAGGCGCACGCATGTGCCATGGTCTCGGCGCGGTCCAGCAGTTTCGACGTGTCGACGCCCATGATCGCCGCCGGTGCCAGACCGAAATTCGAGAGGGCCGAGTAGCGGCCGCCAATGCTCGAGAGACCATAGAAGATCTGACGAAAATGAAGGCGCTCAGCGAGTTGCTGCAACATCGAACCCGGATCGGTAATGGCGATAAAACGACTCCCCGCCTTTTCAGAGCCGACAGCCTGACCCACACGTTCAAAGAAATACTCGGTGAAGATATTCGGCTCCAGTGTGGTGCCCGACTTGCTGGATACAATGAAGATCGTATTGGCCAGATCCACGCGCTGCTCGACGGCCTTGATTTGAGCGGGGTCGGTTGAGTCCAGCACATGGAGTTCTGGGTAACCGTCCTGCTTGCCGAACGTCCTGGTCATCACCTCGGGGCAGAGACTGGAGCCCCCCATCCCCAGCAGCACCGCATGGGAGAACCCTGCGGATCTCGCCTCTGCGGCGATGGCTTCCAGGTGGGTGTTGTGTATCTGATAATCCTCGGTCATTCCCAGCCATCCCAACCACTCCGCTTCATCCGTCCCTGTCCACAGGGCGGCGTCACGCGCCCATAACCGCCGCACCTTGCCGCCCGCACGCCACGCCGTAAGCGTTGCTCCGACAGCGGCGGCAAGATTGTCTGACAGCGCGTAGGTCTGCCGGTCGACCATGACGCCCGCCGTCGAGCGGCATCGCGTCTCGACCGCGCGCAGCAGTGTGTCAAATGCCTCCGCAAAGAGCCGCACGCCGTCTTCGAGCAGCCGCTCAGTGACCTCCGCCATCGAGATCCCAGCCTGCTGCAGCGCCCGCATCGTCGCCTCCGCGCCATCGAGGTCTTCCTCGAGACTGGATCGTGTTCGTCCGTGATCGCGGAATGCCTCTAACGTGGCCGATGGGATGGTATTCACCGTGTCGGGGCCAATCAACTCCTCCACATAGACCACATCGCGGTAGTTCGGGTTCTTGGTGCTCGTGCTGGCCCACAAGACGCGCTGGGTATGGGCGCCCTTGCTCGCMAGAGCCTGCCACCGGTCACCCTGGAATATCTCCTTATACCGCCGGTAGGTCAGCTTCCCGTTTGCGATGGCGGCCTTACCGAACAGGCTGCGCAACAGCGCCTGCTCATCGGCGCTTACGGCCTGCTTCAGTCGGGCGTCGAGTCGGGCGTCGACGGCCGTATCGATGCGGCTGATGAAGAAGCTGGCGACGCTCGAAATCGCACCCGGATCTCCGCCCCGCGCGACAAGCGTTTCCAGCCCGTCGATGTACGCATGGGCGACCAGTTCATAGACCTGTCGGGAGAACAGCAGGGTGACATTGACGTTGATCCCTTCAGTGATGAGCTGTCTAAAGGCTGCGATCCCTTCGACGGTGCCCGGGACCTTGATCATCACGTTTGGGCGTCCTATGATCCGCCAGAGCCTTTTCGCCTCATCGATGGTCGCCTTCATATCGTGGGCGAGGTAGGGTGAGACCTCCAGACTTACGAAACCGTCCCGGCGCGTGGCCTGCTCATAGACGGGCCGGAGCAGATCAGCGGCGCTCTGAATGTCCTGGATCGCCAACTGCTCGTAACGCGACTCTGCGTCCAGATCCCGGCGTAGATCCATGCGCGCGAGGGCTTCTGCGTAGTCGGTACTCCCGATGATCGCCTTCTCAAAGATGGCGGGGTTCGAGGTGATGCCGCGCAGTCCGTCTTCGTCTATCAGGCGTTGCAACTCGCCGCTGGCGATCAAACCTCGCCTGATGTAGTCCAACCAGACCGATTGTCCATACTCAAGCAACGCTTGCAACGGGTTCATCGTGTTGTCCTCCGCCGGAAAGCTGTTGGCGACTTCCAAGGGACGCATGCCTCTATTCGGATGATCAGTCATCTTACTCCCAGATTGGCCACAGATCAAGGCAAGGCGATCTCCGGACTCAGGGCGATCGCACTTGACAGGATAAAGGTCGGACGCTATGATATCGACTATACAACCGATTATGACTATATAGTCAATAACGACCTAATTGGGGGTAAGGCATGGCTGTTGAAACGCGCGTACAGCGTCGCATGACGGCGACGAGAGAAGGGCTGGTTAACGCAGCGCTGGTGTTATTTGCCCGACAGGGGATCTATGACACCACTGTTGAGGATATCACCGAGGCGGCGGATGTCGGAAAGGGGACCTTTTATCAGCATTTTCCATCCAAGACCGCCATTATCCGACACCTCCTGCATGACGGCTTTAACGACCTGCTGGCGCAGTGTCGCCGTGAGGTAGCGGCTGCGCCGACGGCGACCGAGCGGGTGCAGCGTCTCCTACTGGCACAATTCCAGTTTTTCGACAAGCGGCGCGACCTCTTGATCCTATTCCATCAGGTGCGAGGATGGCTCAAACTCTACACGGACGAAAGGCGGACCCTCCAGAAGGAGTACGAGCGGTATATACACTTTCTTGCCTCGGAGCTTAGGAAGGCGTTAGACGGCAAACGATGGTCCCGGGCTACGTTGAAACAGATGGCCTGCGCGATGGCGGGCTTTGTAACCGGTTACCTCTCGTACCAGGTGATTATAAGCGGAGCGCAACAAGACGGTGCGGGAGCGCTGGACATTCCGGTCCGAATGTTCCTTGAAGGGGTTGTCGGGGACACCGGACGTGGAGTGGTGTATGGAGAGCCGATGTCCTCGGCGAGGGGCGGCGGCGTAAAGGAACGCCTCGACCCCGGAAGGAGTTGAACGATGAAGCAGGTGGTGTCGATAGGTTGTACGATGGTCCTGCTGCTCGTGGGAGTGTCCAAGGCCCTGGCCCACGGAGGCGGCGGCGATGCGATGGGGGATTGGGATAAGGCGGATCAGTGTAGTCAACAGAAGGGCCACTACTTGGTGCATTTTACGACGTACCAGCAGAAGAATACGGCAGCAGATATCCGCAAACTGCAAGAAGTCGGATCGGTGCAGTTTAAGGCGGAATTTCAGTCGTATTGCGGAGGCGTCCCGAAGACCGGTAAGCTCTGGATGGCCTTTGACCTGTACAATGAAGAGCTCAGAACGCTGCCCGTCTCCGTCCGGATTATCGAGGCAGAAGAGGCGGGGCACCAACACACGGCTGGGGAGGGGGATCATGACCATGCTCTCGTCTCGATACCCCCGGCGGTGTACCGTGACGGCACGGTGCGGGTCGATACCGAGATTCCCAAGGCCGGTCACTATGTGGCCATCCTGAAGCTGGAAAAGGTCGGGCCCGGCATCGCACACCGCGAGCATCCCCCGGCCGATCCTGGCGAGCTGAACCGGGTCATTCACAGTCATGGCAGCAACGATCCGACGCCGGCGGAGATACAGGCCGTCGATCCGACCTACACATTTCCCTTTACCGTCGGTCTGGAGATGAAGACGCATCTGCCGTGGTATTTCTCCAACCCGGGGTTCCAGTTGGCCGGCACGCTGCTGGGCGTGTCGGCGCTGGTCATCGGCGTCAGATCCTACATGAACGGTAGACGCAAGCACTCGGCATGACGAGCGAGAAGCAGACATCATCACAAACAGAGGGGGGACACGATGAACAGTGAGATTGAGGGGTGTATCGAGGGGTCTGGCGTGCGGAGCGGTCGCGTGGGATTGCGTACGAGGGCATGGTGCGCTGGCATACTCGGGACGGTTATTGCGCTGGCGGCCTGCGCAAAACAGCCGACACAGCCTGCTGTGGGGGCTGTGTCACCGTCGCCCGCGGCCGGTGGTGAGGTCGTGAAGGCCCCGTCGGCCCCGCCAATCGAGCGACCGGTCCCCCAGGCGATACGTTCCGCACGGGAGGTGTCGCCGTTGCAGGACGTCTTCTTTGATTTTGACCGGTCGAATATCCGCTCTGATGGGAAACCGGCTCTGAATGAAGATGCGGGCTGGCTGCGGGTCCATAAAACGGCTGTGATCACCATTGAGGGTCATTGCGATGAGCGAGGTACGAGCGAGTATAACATGGCTTTGGGAGAACACCGCGCCCGCGCCGCAAAGGACTACCTGATGGCTATGGGCATTGACGGGACCCAGGTGCGCACGGTGAGCTACGGCAAAGAGCGACCGTTTGTGTCCGGTCATGATGAGTCCGCATGGAAGCAGAATCGGCGAGACCACTTTGTTGTGGAGAAGGAGTAGGTAGGAGTCGACAAAGGCTTCACGACGATTGTTATAAACTGATCGTGCGGTTGTCGATCGTGTGTGGAGCCCCATTGATGCGATGACACTTCTGTTCGGGAGAGACCGAATCCGGTCTCAGATCCGCCGTCTCCTTCGACGTCTGGCACCCCCGCAGGCCCTACGGGCGGTCGTGATCGCCATCGCGGTCGGCATCGCCACCGGCTTGGGCGCTGTGGGGTTCATCCGCCTGCTCCAGTTGTCCACCTTCGTATTCTTTGATGGCGGTCGGCGGCTCTTTGCGGGCCTGGGTCGGTACTACGTGCTGCTGCTGCCGGCCATTGGCGGGCTGATCGTGGGGCCCCTGATCGTCCGCTTTGCCAGGGAAGCCAAAGGGCACGGCGTCCCGGAGGTGATGACCGCCATGGTCCTCAGAGGCGGTCGGATCCGACGGCGGGTGGCCTTGGTTAAGATCCTCGCCTCCGCGATCACCATCGGCTCCGGCGGTTCTGCCGGCCGGGAAGGCCCGATGATTCAGATCGGCTCCAGCATCGGCTCCTCGGTTGCGCAATGGTTGCGGATGCCGACCGAGCAGGTGCGGACCCTGGTCGCGTGCGGCGCGGCCGGCGGCGTGGCGGCCACCTTCAATGCCCCCATTGCCGGCGCGATGTTTGCGCTGGAGATCCTGCTCGGCCGGTTTACCGCCGACTTCAGCCTGGTTGTCCTCTCCGCCTTCGCCGCCGCAGTCGTCTCCCGGGCGACGCTGGGCAATTTTCCCGCCTTCGCCGTTCCGCCGTGGGATCTGATCAGCGAAAAGGAGTTGCTCTTCTACGCTCTGTTGGGTCTCTTGTCCGGCCTGGCGGCCCTCGCCTTTGTCAAAATCCTGTATGCCTTCGAGGATCTCTTCGCCCGCTCGCACCTGCCCGAGTTTCTGCAGCCGGCCATTGGTGGCCTGGTGGTCGGCGGGATCGGGCTCTTTCTCCCGCAGGTCTTTGGAACAGGGCTGCCGACCATGGGGCAGATCTTAGTGATGCGGCTACCCCTGGGCGCCTTACTGGCGTTGCAGCCGGCCAAGGTCATGGCGACCTCGTTCACCTTGGGCTCCGGAGGTTCGGGGGGCGTCTTCGCGCCCTCCCTGCTCATCGGAGGGCTGGTGGGGGGCGCCTTCGGCGCCGTGATCCACTCTCTCTTCCCTGCATTTACCGCCTCCTACGGCGCCTACGCGCTGGTCGGCATGAGCGCGACGTTCGGCGCGGCCGCCCAGGCGCCGATTACCTCGATCCTCATCCTCTTCGAAATGACGGATGACTATCGCATTATTCTGCCCCTCATGAGCACCACTATTGTCGCTGTACTGCTCTTCCGGGCGTGCAGCGCCGACTCGATCTACACCCTGAAGCTGACCCGTCAGGGGATCCGGTACGGGGCGGCATCTGAGGGCGATCTGATGGCTGAGATCCAGGTCGGAGAGGCGCTGACCCATCATCCGCTCTCCCTCGCTCAGGGGACCACGATCCACGAGCTGTTGCGGCTTGTCGCGACGACCGGCCATGAGTGGTTTCCGATCGTGGACGGTCAGGAGGAGCTGGTGGGTGTTGTGACCTATCGCGATGTGGCGAAGGCCGTGGACGAAAACCGTATGGAGGACCGCGTGGTCGACTACGCGACCCATGAAGTGCTGTGCGCGTTTCCTGACGAGAGCTTGCGCGAGGTACTCATTAAATTCCATGAGCGCGACCTGGGCCACCTGCCGGTGGTGGAGCGGACGAGCCCCCGGCGCCTGGTGGGGATCATCTCTCGCCGGCATGTGATCAAAGCCTACAATCGGGCGCTGGTCCGTCGCCGGACCAGCGCACCATCAAGCGATGGAAAGAGCAGTTAGCACTGATTCGTATTGTCGAGAGCGGAAAGGAGCGGAATATTGCGGAGTACGGGGAAAGAGGGAAGACGCAAGGTGGCAGCGGCGAGGCTCCAAGGGCATTGGCTTCGTAGGGGTGGGGTGGCGCTCGGGGGAACGGTTCTGATGTGTGGCCTTCTGCTGCTGTCGGTCGTGAACGGGTGGAGCGACGAACCTGCGCAGATGGGCGGCCATCACCATCATCGGCTGGTGTCGCCTTCGTCAGAGTTTATGCAACAGAGCGGGCCGGTAGAGCCGCAGTTTCGCCTCGCGATGCCCAAAGGGTGGCGGTTCACCATACCGACTGGCGATCATCATGCCGGACGGCAAGTCTTTATTGACTTTGAATGCTTCAAATGCCATGAAGTTGCCGGTGAAGACTTCCCCGCACCCAAAGCCGAGCAGGGGGATGTGGGGCCCGCCCTCACCGGGATGGGGCCGATGCACCCAGCGGAGTACTTCGTCGAAACGATCATCGATCCGAACGCCTCCGCGATGTGGCGGATCAAGCACCATAGTGAGGAAAACAAAGGGTATCTGGGTGCCGACGGCAGGTCAAAGATGCCCAGCTATAGCGACACGATGACGGCCCGGCAAGTGATCGATCTGGTCGCCTACCTGAAGAGCTTGACCGCCGGTGGCGAACATATCCATCAGCATTGACGGAGTGCGACTGTCGACCCTGATTTCTATCGGTGCAGTGAGATGTCGTGGCATAGGTCTGCGGGTCGAGGGTGGCCAAATCTTCATTTCCCTTGACATCCCTACAAAGGTCAACTTAGCATAAGTCGAAAGAAGCACGGCGCTTTTTTCTGCCCCGTCGCCGCTGCGTAACGACGTGTTGTATCGGAAGAAGGCGATGAAGTGTCGCCGGTCTGCACTGTCGGGACGTCGGGCGACGCGGTATAGACAGAATCCGTCGTGTACAATAATGGACTTGCTCGCTGTTGATGACGGCGGGCGCCGGTTTTGCGACCAGCGCATTCAAAGGAGATGAAACAATGAAGTTTCTGCGTAAAATGTTCAGCGGGCAACAGATGGGAAACCAACCGGAAGAGCCGCAGAGCGATGAAACGTCGGCAGAGGGGACGGAAGACGGTCCACCGCAGGTACAGGGCGTATTGATCCTGACCCGGCGACATCTGGACGATTCATGGGGATTGCTGGAACAGATCACGGCTTTGCAGCGTTCCAAGGGTTACCGCATTGCCATCAATATGATTTCCAAGGCAGCGGCAACTGAGCGCTTTGACGATGAGGCATATCTGCACGAAAAGATACGCAAAGAGTTTGCCAAACTCGGCAGCGAAGACCTCATCCAGCGGACCAAGGTGTTTCCCTGTCAGGCGTCGGGCGGCAATTCCGGCGTCTATTGTATCATCTTTGATCGGCCCCTGTCGTAATAGGGAGTGCGTAGCATCCATGTCGTCGGATGCGGGTCGACAGACCCGTATGGCGCTCGCAGCGGGGCGAACGACGGGCGGCGATGGAGTCGTTCGGCTGAGTGCGTTCGCCGGATGATTGATGAGCCGCCGCTTGTCTTCCAGGTAGGTCAGGGTAGCTCCGCGGTCAATGTTTCTCTCCTAAGGGCGGTTCTCTTCCAAACGTCATGTGGTATAGCAGGATCCGGACACGCGTAACCCGGTCGTGTGTCCATACAAGAGTCGGAGAGGTGGAATTTTTCTTGAGGAATCATCGAACGTTTCGAATAATGACGTGTCTAATCAGGAGTTCGTGCGCCGTCAACTGACCCGTTGTCTGCTGTGCATCATATCGGGAAAGGAGAGAAACATGCGAAAGCTATGTCGCCGGTTTGTGAGCCTTGGAAGTGCCATCCTGCTGTTTGCCGGGTGTGTATCGATGGGAGAGGAGTTCCGGGTGCCGACCGCTGACATGATCAAAAACGGGGTGACGACGCGGGCCGAACTGCTCCGACTCTTCGGCTCTCCGACCCAGGTCGGTATTGAGGATGGGGATCAGACCTGGACATGGGCCTATGTGAGGGCGGGTAGTTTCAGGCGCACCCTGTCCAAAGAGTTGCATGTCAAATTTACCGAGCGGGGAATTGTGAAGTCGTATTCGTATACGTCGAATCTGCCGGAGGAGATTCAGCGAGATACCCGATGAGGGCCGTGGGGAGCGTGCGGGAGCAGGGAACGCCGTCGGCAAATGATCTTGACCACGATATTATGGTAGTGGTATAAGCACAACCTAGGGACTATGAGATGAGCGTTATCAGCCTCGTTGTGCAAGCGGGACTCGTTGCGAAGGCGGTCCTGCTCATTCTGCTGGGTTTTTCCTTAATGAGCTGGACGCTCATCTTCATGAAGTTCGGGATGTTCCGGCGGGGCCAGCGAGAATCGGCTCAGTTTCTCCAGGCCTTTCGGGCGGCGAAGAACCTGACAACGGTGTTCGACGAATCAAAGCGATTCACGCGAAGCCCCATTGCAAGCCTGTTTCAAGAAGGATATCGGGAGCTGAGCCAGTTGGTGAAAGGCGGTCAGGGTCCGGTCGCGCAGTGGCCGACCGCCAATGAGCCCAGGGTAGCGGCAGGCGACGCCCCTCTGTATAAGGAGCCGATCGATCTTATCAACCGGACCCTCCGTCACGCGAGCATGAGGGAGATCGCGCGGCAGGAGCGTAATCTGATCTTTTTGGCGACGACGGGCAACGTCACACCCTTTGTTGGTCTCTTTGGAACGGTGTGGGGGATTATGGATGCCTTCGCGAGCATCGGCCAGGCGGGCTCCGCGAACCTGGGCGCCGTCGCCCCAGGAGTCGCAGAGGCCCTGATTACCACGGCGGCCGGACTGGGCGCGGCCATCCCGGCGGTGATCGCCTATAATTACTTCGTCAACCGGGTCAGAAGACAGGCCACAGAGATGGAGTTGTTCAGTCTGGAATTTCTCACCCTGGCCGAACGGATTCTGGCCAGGAGCCGCTGATAGCGATGGTGTCACCGGGTACAGATTCGAACGACCGACCGGCAGGGAGTGCCCTCTCCGAGATTAACATCACGCCGTTTGTCGATGTTGTCCTGGTTCTCCTTGTCATCTTCCTCATTACGGCGCCGATGATGCTCAGAGGAATCGATGTGAAGGTGCCAAAGACCGAGGCCAAGAATGTCGGACCCGAGGAGCGGCTGATGCTGACGGTCACGAAGGAGAAGGCCATCTATCTGGATAATCAGCCGATCACCCTTGCCAGGTTAGAGGGGGTTCTCGCCGGGCTTCGACAGCGCAACGCGAAGGCCGCGGTATTCCTCCGGGCAGATGAAGGCGTAGCCTATGGCGTTGTCGTCAAGGTGATGGATGCGGTGAAGAAAGCGGGCATTGAGCGGCTGGGGATGGTGACCGAACCGATTCCTCCCCCGGTAAAGAGGCAGTAACGTGGCGGTGGGATCGACCGGACGACGCCGTCCCGTATCGGCAGTATCGTCCTCGTGCGGCCTCTCATTGATGCTGCACGGGCTTCTGATATTCGGGGTCGTGTACGGTCCGCAGTGGCTTCATGGCAAACCGTTCCAGGTCCCGCTCAACTACGAAGTCACGCTCATCTCTCCAAAGGAGACCGGCAACGCGCGGAAGGCGGAAATGGCACTCCCGGCGGGGCGGGGGTCCTCGGCTGTAACGGCGAAGGTCGCCGTGCCGCCGCGCGAGAGACTCACTCTTTCATCGCTCCAGAGGTCCGGTATACGGAACGACGAGTTGGCCCTGCCAAGCCGTCGCCGAGTCCCGGAGCGCCAGTCCGACGCGCCGGCCGTTATGTCCCAGCCCCCCCCAAGGATCGTTGCTCCCCAGCTGTCCTCTCTGCCGTCCGTTTCACAGCCTGTGATCGCGGCGCCAGGCGCGGATTTGGCGCGGGCGGGAGGAGGTCAGGGCCTTAGCGCGGTCACGGAAACCGGGGTGACGATCGGCAATACCGATCCGGCGTTGGCCTATTACTTCGTTCTGATTCAGGATAAGATCACCAGCAACTGGATGCCCCCGAAGATGAGCCCCGGCACTGCCGCCAGTGTGAGTGTGGCTTTGAGAATCCTGCGGTCCGGACAGGTGCGCGGACTGACGGTCGGGTTATCGTCCGGAGACCGCCTACTTGACGATTCCGCCGTTCGGGCCGTCAGCCTTTCGAGTCCGCTGCCGCCGCTGCCTCCGCTCTACAAGGCCGAGACGCTCTCTCTCGACCTGCGCTTCACATTCATCGGGGAGAAGAGCTGATGCGGTCGATCCGTCATGGGCGCGTGCGCAGCATGCGCTGTGTCTCCGGTCTCTGCCTCGTCATGATGCTTCTGCTGTTGCCGGTCGCCCTCTTTGCCGAGGAGAAGTACACCGTTGACATCGTGCGGAAAGAGGCGCAGAAGATTACGATTGCGGTCGCAGGTTTCCCGTCCCTGAAGGTCGGCCCCAAGGGCGAAGACTTCGGCGCGCAAGCGGGCGCCATCTTGACGGACGACCTGAAGAGCGCGGGGATCTTCGACGTCATTGATCCGTCGTTTCTTCCGATGGAGGCGGCTAAGGTCGATCTGGGACAGGAAAAGGGGTTGCTGCCGGCGTTGAACTCATTGAAGGTTCAGGCTCTGGTGGTGGGAAGACTCTCATCTCGAGGCGGCGAGCTTGCCCTGGAGGGGCAACTCTTCGAGGTCACAAAGGGCGAGATGCTGTCCGGTAAGCGTTATGTCGGCGATGCTCGGACCCTACGAACAATGGTGCATCGACTGGCAGACGAGATCGTCTATCGACTGACGGGGGAAAAGGGGATCGCCTCCTCCCGAATCGCGTATGTCTCCTCTGTCAATGGCGCCAAAGAAATCTATGTTATGGATTACGATGCCTATAATCCGTTTTTGATCACCGGCAATCACTCGATCAACCTCTCGCCGCGATGGTCTCCCGACGGTAAGAAGATTGCCTATACCTCCTATCGCGATCGAAATCCCGACCTCTTTGTAATCGATCTGGAGACCGGACAACGTCAAAAGATCTCGTCACGCCCCGGACTTAATGTAGCTCCGGCGTGGTCTCCGGACGGTAAATGGCTGGTCTTTTCGATGAGCAGCGGGACCGGCACCAACCTCTTTCTGATCCGGCCTGACGGGACCGGGCTCCGTCAACTGACGCAGGGGCCGCACATCGATATCTCCCCATCTTTTGCCCCAAACGGGCGGCAGATTGTGTTCAGTTCGGATCGCGGCGGGACACCTCAGATCTATCTGATGGATGTCGAGGGAACCAATATCCGGCGTCTGAGCTTCGGGGTTGGAGACTACAGCGTGTCGCCTCGATGGTCCCCGCGGGGTGATAAAATCAGTTTTGTGGGCAGACCGCACGGCAGCTTCGATATCTTTCTCATTAGTCCAGACGGGACGGGGTTGGCGCAGTTAACTGCAAGCTCACGCAATAACGAGGAGCCATCGTGGTCGGCGGACGGTCGGCACATTCTCTTCACATCAACGCGGAATGGTTCTCGACACCTTTATATCATGCGAGCCGATGGATCGAATCAGCGGCGGTTGACGAAAGATGGAGGGGAAAGTTACCTCGCCGATTGGTCGCCGTAGGCGAGGGCGAACCGTGTGTGTCGGAGGCGGTTCCGAAGGTATGTTCGGGATCGTGACGGGCGAGTGTAGTTGGGATACTTGTGAAAACAAGAGGAGGAGTTCGAGATGAGATGGACACGGCGAGCAGGGGTCGGTTCCACTGTAACATTGGCGCTGATGACGTTATTGATGACCGGATGTCCGAAGCGGCCGGAGGTTGTAGAAACGGTACCACCGCCGAGTGCGCAGCCGGGCCAGACCGGCGTGTCGGCTGCACCGTCGACGAAGCCCGCCATCCCGGAAGAGCGATCACCCGCTGAGGTCGCGGTGCCGGCGCCGGGCGCGACGCCGACCGAGACCGGCGCGACCCCTGAGGCCAGGATCGCCGAGGCAGAGGCCGGGCGGGAGGCCGCCGCAGGCGCTCAAGTCTTGGAGTTGAAGGATATCTTCTTTGACTTCGATCAGTCCGCCATTCGAGACGACTCGACCAAACTTTTAAATGAGGATGTCGAGTGGTTCAGAAAGAATCCTGCGGTCAAGGTGACCATCGAAGGCCATTGCGACGAGCGCGGCTCCAGCGAGTATAACCTCGCGCTGGGCGAGCGGCGCGCCAGGGCCACGCGCGACTACCTCGTGGCCGCCGGGATCGCGGCGAATCGGATCAGCACCATCAGTTATGGGAAGGAGCGCCCCTTTGTGGTCGGACACGATGAGTCTGCCTGGAGGTGGAACCGGCGGGCGCATTTTGTCTCCAGCGTGAAGTGATCGGGTCCCCCGATCATACGGGGGTCAACAATTGTCCGACAGATTTTCGGGCGCGGCAGGCGGTCCTCACACACCTGTCGCGCCTGCCGTGGTTTCGGCAGGATCATGACGAAACAGTCGACTGTGGAGCATAAGGCGTGAGACGCTATCTCCTTCCGGCGGGTGTGCTGGCTCTAGGTCTGTTGATGGCGGGATGTGAGGGTGACCTGCCGATGCAACTGCTTCAGCGCGATGTGGACTCCTTGCGGAGCGAGGTGGTGGCCGTTACCAGGGCAGATGAGGGGGCCAGGCAAGTCATCGAGGAACGCCTTCGGAAGCTCGAGAATCGCCTGGATACGAGTGATCGTACCAGGGCGGCTGCGGAAGAGAAGTTGGGGAAGCTGGAGCAGCAGCGACAAGCGTTCCTTCAATCCCAGGCTGCGCTTACCGTGAAACTGGACGAAATGGCCACCGGCGTACGCTTAGCACAGGGACAAACCGAAGGGATCGGCCATGGTATTACGGAGGCGAACCGGCGGGTTGACGAGTTCGAGCGTCGCCTCGACCAGATGGGGCAACGACTGAACGTGTCCGACAAACAGGCCGCCCAGGCGACCGCTGCCGCGCAGACGGCGACGACAGCCTCTCAGCAAACGGCACAGCAGGTGACGGCAGCGCTCCAGCAGATGGCCCAGCAGACTAACGCGGCGATGGAACAGATCAACGCGACCGCACAACTCGCTCTGGCCGAAGCCAGAAAAACGGCGAAGGAGAAGCTGGCGACTGGTCCTTCCGGCTCTTCTCTCGCTGTGCCTCGGCCGCTGTCTCCTGCCGTGACCCCGATGTCGCCGTCCCCCGTCGTTCCGCCCACACAAGCCGTCCCGACACCGAGTCGGGATGCCGCGCCCCAGGCGTCTGCCGAACGAATGCCGGAGTCACCCGCAGCCCCGATTCCGACTGCGAAACCGGCGGCGAGGGTGGAGAGCGCAGCCGAGCTGTACAGGAATGCCCTGAACGATTACGCAAAGGGCGAGTACGACTTGGCGATCAGCGGCTTTCAAAATCATATTGAGCAGTATCCCACCTCCAGTCTCGCGCCGAATGCCAGATACTGGCTTGGCGAGTCGTATTACGGTCGGAAAAACTACGATCGGGCGATCAGGGAGTTTGCGCTGCTGATCAAGCAGCACCCGGATAATCCAAAGGTCGCGAGCGCCATGTTGAAGGAGGGGTTAGCGTATCTGGAGCTGGGAGACAAGTCGAAGGCGCGAGCGGTATTCGACAATCTGCTGAAGCGGTTCCCAAAGTCGCAGGAGGCGAGGCGGGCGAAGGAGCGGCTCAGCCGGATCAAGTGAATCGTCGCAACCGTCTCCTGCCCGTTCGGAACACTCACCCTCTTGCAATATGCTCGACCACAAGGTTGCCCATCTGTGCCGTGCCGACAAGCACCGCGTGGCCGGGCTGCATGATATCGAGGGTTCGGTGCCCGGCCTCGAGTACTCGGTCTATCGCCGTTTCGATGGCGGTGGCCGCCGACTCGTGGTGGAGTGAATAGCGCAGGAGCATCGCCGCGGACAGGATGGTGGCAAGAGGGTTCACCGTATCTTGTCCGGCGATGTCGGGGGCGGAACCATGGATCGGTTCGTACAGACCCGGCCCTTCTCCCAGGCTTGCCGACGGGAGCATGCCGATTGAGCCGACGAGCATGGCGGCTTCGTCGCTCAGGATGTCTCCGAAGGTGTTCTCGGTCAGCACGACGTCGAAACGCCGGGGGTCGCGGATCAATTGCATCGAGCAGTTGTCCACCAGCATATGGCTGAGCTCGACGCCCGGAAACTCTTTGGCCGTCTCGGTGACGACGCGGCGCCAGAGCTGAGAGCTGGCCAGCACGTTGACCTTATCCACAGAGGTCAGCCGCTTTCGACGCCGCTCGGCGATTTGGAATCCGATCCTGGCGATCCGTTCGATCTCGCAGGTCGTGTAGCTGAGGGTGTCTATGGCTCGTTCCCCTTTGCCGTCAGGCGTCGGGCCGATCTCCTTCGGTTCGCCGAAGTACAGGCCGCCGGTCAGCTCTCTGAGGACGAGCAGATCAACCCCCGTGATAACCTCGCGTTTTAACGGCGAGGCGTCGACGAGAGGAGCGAACAACTTCACCGGGCGGAGATTGGCGTAAAGACCCAGCTCTTTGCGCAATGCGAGCAGCCCTCGCTCAGGGCGACGATCTACCGGAAGGTTGTCCCATTGTGGTCCGCCGACCGCGCCGAACAGGATCGCATCGGCGGTGCGACACAGGTTCCGGGTCTCCAGGGGGAGCGGGGTTCCGTAGCGGTCAATGGCCGCACCACCGACGATCCCGTCCTCGAATGTCAGGGGGATGTCGAACAACCGGCTAACCCGTTGCAGGACCTTTAACGCCTCCCGAACAATCTCCGGGCCCACGCCATCACCGGGCAACACAGCAATTCGAGTCATGAATCCTCCCGAATAGACATCCCTTCGCTACAGCCCGTTCGCTGCGAGCACCCATGACTAGCACGGCGAGACGCAAGGGTCAAGGACAAAGGACGGTCTCGGGCAGGGTGTGTTATACTGGACCCATGAAAATTCTCTCTGTCGAGTTCGTAAAAAGTGTGTCATCCCTCGCCCAGCTCCCGCGCGAACAACGGGCGGAAATCGCTGTTGTGGGCCGCTCGAATGTCGGCAAGTCGTCGTTGATCAACTGTCTGCTACGCCGCCGCGGGCTGGCCCGCGTGAGCGCGACGCCCGGGCGAACGCAGTATCTTAATTATTTTCTGGTAAACCAGGATTTCTATCTGGTTGATCTCCCCGGCTATGGCTATGCAAGGGCGCCCGAATCGATTCGGCAGGCATGGGGGCCACTGGTTGAAGGGTATCTCTCTGCTCGTCGCGAACTCAGGGCTGTCATCGTGCTCCTTGATGCGCGACAGGGAGCTACAGAAAGAGATCAGCTTATGGCGCGGCTGCTTGGTGAACTGGCGATCGAGTGGATCCCTGTGCTGACCAAGATCGATAAGCTTCGACGGAACGCCCGCGATGTGCAGATCCGTAGTGTGGCCCAAGCCCTGGATGTGAGCGATGCCCGGGCGATTATCCCGTTTTCCGCGAGGTCTGAGGAGGGCCGGGATCGTGTGCTGGCAGCCGTCGCCGACTACACGCATAGGCGATCCCACCCGAGGGATTCGGCGTTGACGCGGACCTCCGGACCTGCTAGGCTCGGATCGGCGATGAAGGGGCGGTTATAACCGACGTCCCGCGCCGGCGTACGCGAGGAGTGCGGATGAGCAGGACGGGAGCAGGACGGGTTCGGCAACAGCTCGTACTATGGTTAGTGCTGGTCGTGCTCGTATACGGTTGTGCGACTGCGCAGAGGGGCGGCGAGCCCGCGATGCGGGGGACGACGCCTGCGAACAAGACAGCCGAGAAGGAAGAGGGAAAGCCCGACGCGTACTACCGATTTATTAGGAGCCTGCTGGCGGAGCAGACCGGGGATTATCAGGCCGCGATCACGTGGCAAAAGGCGGCGCTAGATGTCGATTCCCGATCTGTTGTCATGCACAATCATTTGGCCTCCCTGTATATGAAGCGGGGCGACGTTCGGGGCGCAATCAGCGCGGGAGAGGATGTGCTTGCCCTTGATGCGAAGAACCTTCAAGCCCACCTGCTCTTGGCCGTGATCTATCAGAGCCTTCATAATCTGCCCGTCGCCGAACGGTATCTCCGCGCGGCAGTCGACTTGGATCCCAGCCGGATCGAGATTTACCTGCAGCTTGCGGTTCTCTATCGGGAGACCAAGAGAGTCGATGAGGCGATTGCTGTATACCGGAAAGCCTTGAACATTGATCCCGGTTCGCTGGCGCTCCGCTACGATCTGGGTCGGCTCTACCTGGAAGAAGGACAGCCGGAACAGGCCGCCTTGATCTTTCGGGAGATCCTGGAGCGTGACTCCGAGTTTAATCCGGCATTAATAGCGCTCGGGATGAGCCTTGAAGCCCAAGAGCGATATGATGAGGCGATGAAGACCTATCAGCGCGCGCTCGATGACGATCCAAGAAATACCGAGATTCGGGAGCGTGTCGCACATCTGTTGTTGAGGCAAAAGGACCTGAACGGTGCGCTTGCTGAGTATCAACGGCTGCTCGACCAGGAGCCGAACAACGACTCGGTCCAACTTCGGATTGCCCTCATCTATTATGAAAAGAGAGCCTATGGGGAGGCCGTGAGAGTCTTTCGGGACATCCTTCGGCAGGAACCGGGCAACCATGAGGTCCGCTACTACCTGGGGCTGACCCTTGAGGATGACAAGCGCCTGGACGACGCTCTCGACACGCTGGCACAAATTCCCAAAGAGAGTTCCCGCTATCCGGATGCGCTCTTCCACCGCGGATATATTCTGAGTCAGAAGGAACGGTATGCCGAGGCCGGCGATATGCTCTCGAAGGCCGGCGCCCTCAAGCCGAATGAAGGCACCATTCCGTATCTATTGGGTCTGATCTATTTCCAGCAAAAAAACTATGGACAGGCCATTCCGCAACTTGAGCGCGCGCTCGGTCTGGAACCGAGCAATGCCGCCTATCTGTATCAACTCGGCTCGGCCTTTGAGCGGAGTCGTCAGATTGATAAAGCGGAAACGATCTTTCGCAAGTTGTTGGTTGTCGATCCGAAGAATGCCGACGCGTACAACTATCTGGGGTACATGTTTGCCGATGAGGGGATCCGGCTCGATGAGTCGGTGGCGTTGGTCAAGAAGGCGTTGGAGCTTCAGCCTGAGAACGGGGCGTTTGTAGACAGCCTGGGCTGGGCCTATTTTAAGAAGGGAATGATCGACGAAGCCTTGGTGGAGCTGAAGCGCGCCGCAGAACTTACGAAGAAGGAGGATCCCACCATCTTTGAACATCTGGGAGATGTGTACTTCAGAAAGCAGATGGTTCCCGAGGCGATCAGAGAGTGGGAACATTCGCTCGCCATCGATAGCGCCAACGAGGCAGTGCAGCGCAAGCTCAGCAAGGCCAGGGAGGTGCTCTCCTCTTCGGGGGAGGGCAGGTGACCGGACGCCTCACCGTAGGTGTCCTGACGCTCCTCACGGCAGTCGCGCTGGGTGGGTGCGCGCTCTACACGGTCGATCTCGTTCCGGAGGCGCAGAACCTGCCGCGCCCGTCGCGACCGGTCGCGCGGGAGATTCTGCGATCCCTGCAGGATCGAGAGGCGGCGATCACCGCCCTGCAAGCCGTCCTTGACGTCACCGTGCGGCGCGCAGACACGCAGGAGTATGGGCAGGAGGCGGTTGTCGTCGAGCGACCTGACCTGATTCGACTGGAGAGCATCGGCTGGGGCGGATTGACGTCGTTGGTGATCGTGAGCGACGGACGCCGAGTGATGGCGCATGCGCTGCTGCAGAATCTATTTGTTGAGGGGCGCGCGACCCCTGAGAACGTTGCCAAGGTGACGGGGTTTCGCGTAGCGCCAGCCCATCTGGTCCGATTGCTGCTCGGCCTGCCGCCCCTTGCCGTTCGGGTCGAGACGACGGAATTGTACGGTCCGGATGATGATCGCGCCTATCTGCTTCGCGGGCAGGATGCGCCCTTTACGCAACGTCTCTGGATATCCGATGACAACCTGAGTCTTCTGAGAGGGGAACTGTACGATCGGACAACGCTCCGCCTGAGATTTCGGTACGTGCCCGCGATCTACGGTGTCCCCACGCTGCTGCTGGAGGAGCCCATGAAGCGGGTGGCGGTGGAGCTGGCATACCGGTCCTCTACACGAAATCCTGAGTTATCTCATGAGCTGTTCCGAATTCCGGAGCCGGTCCAGGGGGCGCAGGTCGTGAACCTGGACACCGGTATCGCCCCATTGTTCGGGTTGCCTTAAGAGATGAAACAGGTCATACTGACGTCTCCTTCCAAGATCAACCTTTTTCTGGAGGTCCTTGGACGGCGCGACGATGGGTACCACGAAATCTGTTCGATCGTGGCGCTGACCGAACTCTGCGATACCATTACCCTGGAACGCTGTACGAGCGGGATTACCATCCGCGTCGGAGACCCCAAGGTCCCCTCAGGGCCGGACAATCTATGTTATCGGGCGGCCGATCTGTTGCTGCGGCACAGCGGCGTTCACGGTGGGGTCAGTATTCGGATCGAGAAGCATATCCCCGTCGCCGGCGGGATGGGCGGGGGATCGAGTAACGCCGCGGCGACATTATGGGGGTTGAACCTCTTGTACGACCTGGGGTGGCCTCGCGAGGAGTTGACCGGTCTCGGATCGGAGTTGGGCTCCGATGTGCCCCTGTTCTTTTGCCGGGGAGCTGCCTTCATCAGGGGGCGAGGGGAGCGGGTTGAGGAGCTGGCTGCGCTGACGCCACGGTGGCTCGTGATTGCCAACCCCGGGATGGAGATCTCTACGGCGTCAGTCTACCGCCGATTGAGATTGCCGTTGACTTCTGAAACAGCCGGGTTTACAATGCGAGATTTGGTTGAGGCTGGCCAGATTGAGGCGGCGTTATCGCACTGCTTTAATCGCCTGGAAGACGTCGTGCTCGAGGCTTATCCGCCGGTTGCCAGCCTCAAACAGCGGCTGTTGCTGTTGGGGGCAAGCCCGGTGTTGGTGAGCGGAAGCGGGCCGACGGTCTTCGGCATCATGCGAGAGGCCGATGCGGCCAAGCGGGTCGCGTCAAGCTTAGTCGAGAGCGGAATCGCCGCGGTTGCCTGCCGCACCCTGGAGCGGAACCCTTTGTTCGCGACAGAACGGTAGGGGCGCAAGGGATTGCGCCCCGCTATTGCGTCCGGGTGGGCGCCATATATGGCGCCCCTACTGGGGGGTCGGATAAGGGTAATCCGGCAGACTTTGGATCTGCACATCGAGGTTCGAGTCCTCGCCCCCCAGCCAGAGATCTGGCGGCGGCAGGCCGACGTCATGTGTGGATACGCAGGAGGAACGATGCGGTATGTGGAGAGCATCTGATGGCTGATCGATTAATCCTCTTCTCCGGTAACGCCAATCCGGCATTGTCGCAGGAGATTGCGGACTACCTCGATACCCCGCTGGGCGACGCCGAGGTGACGCGTTTCGCTGACGATGAGATCCTGGTTCAGATTTTCGAAAACGTCAGGGGCGCCGATGTCTTCGTGATCCAGCCTACGTGCAGACCTGTCAACGAAAACCTGATGGAACTGTTGGTGATCATCGATGCCTTGAAGCGGGCGTCGGCATGGCGGATCACAGCCGTCATGCCGTACTACGGTTATGGGCGGCAGGATCGTAAGGTTCAACCGCGTGTGCCGATCACCGCGAAGCTGGTAGCCGACTTGTTAACGGCGGCCGGCGTGCATCGGGTGCTGACGATGGACCTTCATGCCGGACAGATTCAGGGTTTTTTCACAACCCCCGTTGATCATTTGTATGCCGCGCCGGTCCTGTTGCGGTTTTTTGAGGAGAGAAGGTTGCAGGATGCCGTGGTGGTGTCACCGGATGCAGGCGGCGTCGAGCGAGCCCGCGCATTCGCCAAGCGGTTGGGCAGTCCGCTCGCATTTATTGATAAGCGGCGGACAGGTCCCAATGAGGCCAAGGTTATGAATATCGTCGGAGACGTCGATGGCCGGGACGTGGTCATCGTGGACGACATGATCGATACGGCAGGAACGCTCACACAGGCGGTCCCGGCGTTGCTCGAAAAAGGCGCAAAGCGAATCTTTGCGGGTTGTACACATCCGGTTCTATCCGGCCCTGCGGTGGAGCGGATCGATGGATCGGCGCTTGAAGAGGTGATCGTAACGAATACCATCCCCCTTCCCGAGGCCGGCACGTGTAAAAAGCTGACAGTCCTCTCGGTGGCGCCCCTTTTGGGGGAGGCCATCCGCCGCATCCACAAAGAGGAATCGGTCAGCAGCCTGTTCATCTGACGGAGGGGCACAGATCGAGGGCGCGGAGACGGGAGGCAATCTTGCCCGCGCTGTGCGGGAAGGAGAGTACGATGGATCAAGCAGTGTTGAAAGGGCAGGTTCGGACGCAGACCGGTAAGGAGGCGGCGAAAAGGCTTCGGAGACAGCGGCTGATTCCCGCAGTGGTATATGGAGGCGAGTCCGGGCCTATGGCGGTCACTATTAATCCTCTCGAGATGATGAAGCTATTGGGGAGCGGGGCCGGTGAAAATGTCCTCATCACCCTCGCCCTGGATGGGACCGACGAGCAATCGAAGACGGTTATTGTGAAGGATGTGCAGCGGGATCCTGTGCGAGGCGGACCGCTGCATGCCGATTTCCTCGAGGTCTCCATGAAGCGCAAGATTAAGGTCCAGGTTCCGCTCAGACTGGTGGGGGAGGCTGTCGGAGTGAAGCTCAAGGGAGGTCTGTTGGAGCCGCAACTGCGCGAGGTCGCCATCGAATGCCTCCCTGGGGCGATTCCCAGTCACATCGAGGTGGATATCAGCCAACTGGATCTGGGCCACTCCATCCATGTCCGCGAGCTGACCGTGCCGGGAGATATCAAGATACTTGACGACCCGGCAAGGCCCGTGGTGACGGTGCTGATTCAACGGGTCGCGGCGGAAGGGGCTGCGGCTGCAGAGGGGGAGAAATCGGCTGAGCCGGAGGTGGTTGGCAAGAAGGAAACCAAAGAGGTCAAGGAAGGCAAATAGAAGGCCGGTTCGATCGCCTGATGAGGTGCGGTGTTGTGGATCGTGGTGGGCTTGGGCAATCCCGGTCCGGAGTATGAGCGCAGTCGCCACAATGTCGGCTTTTGGGTTGTGGACACGTTGGCCGATCGGATCGGCGTGGCGCTGACGCGTTGTCGATACCGTTCGCTGTTTGCGAGAGGCCTCCTTCATGGGAGTCAAGTGTTATTGGCGAAGCCCGTGACCTTCATGAACGAAAGCGGCTTCAGTGTCTCCAAATGGCAGGCGGCTCTCCACCTTGAACCGGGTCGGATTATCGTGGTCCATGACGATCTGGATTTGCCTTTGGCCCAGTTGCGGGTCAAGGTGGGCGGGGGCTTCGGAGGACACCGAGGTATTCGTTCTGTTATTGAGGCGATCGGCAGCGCCGACTTTCTGCGAGTCAAGGTCGGAATCGGACGACCTCAGAAAGGTCAGGATGCTGCGGCCCATGTGCTCGACCCGTTCGATGAGCGTGAAGGCGAGATGATACGAGGCGCCGTACAGCGGGCCACCGATGCCGTAGAGGCGCTGGTACAGGAGGGTCTTGAGGCAGCGATGAACCGGTATAATGTTCGAGGTAGTCGTGAGGCTTGTGTGGCGTAATCTGGAGGAGGTGAAGAGAGTGACTCAATATGAAGTGATCATGATTCTGGATCCGGTCCTGACGGAGGACGGTGTTGAGGCAGAGATCGGTGGAGTTCGCGAGATCGTTGCCAAGACAGGCGGGCAGGTGCTGGAGGTCCAGAAATGGGGAAAAAAGCGACTTGCCTATGAGGTGAAGAAACGGCGAGAAGGCCAGTATGTCCTGATGAAAGTGGATAGTACGGGTGGGGTCGTGGCCGATCTCGAACGGCGTTTTCGGATCACTGAGGCTGTCCTCAAGGGGACGGTCGTCAGGGCTGAGGAACCTCGGAGAGGGCGCTTTAAGGTAAAGTCTGGCGCCACGATCGAGGGCAGTAGTATCATGACCGCTACCCAGGAGACGGGGGATGGTGAGCTTCAATAAGGTTATTTTGCTGGGGAATCTGACGCGGGATCCTGAGTTGCGACATACGCCCGGCGGTATGACCGTGTGCAACTTCGATCTTGCGGTCAATCGTTCATATACGACGAAAGGCGGTGAGCGGCGGGACGAGGTCTGCTACATCACGGTAGTAGTGTGGGATAAGCAGGCACAGACCTGCGCCGAGTTTCTGAGCAAGGGGCGTCAGGCGCTGGTTGAAGGTCGGCTCCAGCAACGATCATGGGACACGCCGGATGGGCAGAAGCGCAGTAAATATGAGGTTGTTGCAGAACGGGTACAATTTATCGGTGGACGAAAGGATGCAGCGCTCTCCGAAGAGGAGCCGCCTCGCGGCGAAGAGGAGGTGCCATTCTGAAGCGCAATTACAGTGAGGGGGGTGACGACGAATGCTGAAAAAGCGACGGAGCTTTCGACGACAGAAGGTGTGCAAGTGGTGTGTTGATAAGATCGAGGTGGTCGATTTCAAGGACGCAAAGCGGCTGAGGAATTTCATTACCGACCGAGGGAAGATCATTCCACGACGGATTTCCGGGAACTGCGCGGGTCATCAGCGCCAGTTGGGCGGGGCCATCAAGAGGGC
>PQAQ01000236.1 GCA_003105305.1 Candidatus Methylomirabilota bacterium | reverse complement strand
ATAGATGGCGCGACCGCCCAACTGGGTCATTCCAACCTCGAAGGTGACTCGCGTCCGCAGCGACGGCTTTTCGAAGATCATGCCCAGCGTCTTGCCCGGCAATAGCGAATGGGCAATATCTTTATGCTGTTGCGCCTTCAGATCCGATGCCAGAATAAACAGCGAGTCGATCTCGGAGGCCGCCAGGTCGCCGATCGACAACAGGTCTTTTTTCATCACACGTGCTCCGCTAGGACCGGATCGAGGATGCCTATCGCCTCATCCGCCTCAGCCTCGCTGATGATCAGCGGCGGCACGAAACGCAGCACCTGGTCGCCCGCCACCAGAATGAGCAGGCCGCGATCGAGGCAGCGTTCGACGATCGGTCTGGCCGGCATCGTCAGCTCAAGCGCCAGCATCAGCCCCTTGCCGCGGGCCTCTTTCACGAACGGATATCGCGCAGCCAGTTGTTGCAGACGTTCGAGCAGGTACGCGCCGATCTTCGCCGCGCGCTCCGGCAACCGCGAGTCAAGGATCTCCGTCAGGACCGTCAGGGCGACGGTCGTCACGAATGGGTTACCGCCGAATGTCGATGCGTGACTGCCCGGCACAAAGGCGTCGGCAACGGGCTTCTTCGCGATCATGGCGCCGATCGGCAGCCCTCCGCCCAACCCCTTGGCGAGCGTGACAATGTCGGGCCGGATGCCCCAGTGCTCATAGGCAAACAGGCGCCCGGTCCGTCCCATTCCCGTCTGGACCTCATCCAACATCAGGAGAACCTCCCGCTCCGAACAGAGCTGCCGGAGACCGGGCAGATAGTCATCGTCCGGGACCCTGACGCCCCCCTCGCCCTGAATCGGCTCGACCAGCACGGCACAGGTCCGTGAGTCGATCGCCCGCTCGGCGGCCGGCAGATCGTTGAACGGGATGTGCTTGAAGCCTGGCAGGAGCGGCTCGAAACCCTGGCTATACTTTGCCTGACCGGTGGCAGTCACCGTGGCCATGGTCCGGCCGTGGAAGGAATCCCGCATACAGATGATCTCGTACCGGTCGGAACTCCACCGCGCCTTGGTATAGCGGCGGGCCAGCTTGATCGCTGCCTCATTCGCCTCTGCCCCGCTGTTACAGAAGAACACCTTACCGCCACACGAATGTTCGCTCAGCGCGCGAGCCAGCCGAATCTGCGGCTCGATATGGTAGAGGTTCGAAACGTGGAGCAGCGTCTCTGCCTGTGTCCGGATCGCCTCCACGACTTTGGGGTGGCAGTGGCCAAGGACATCCACGGCGATACCGGCCGCGAAGTCAAGGTATGTCTTACCTTCAGCGTCCCAGACGCGCGCGCCGCTCCCCTTCACCAGCGCTACCGGAAAACGGGCATACGTGTTGGCCAGGTAGCGGGCCGCCTGCATCATCAACTCATCAGTCGCCGACATCTACGCAATGATCTCCGTACCGACCCCCTCTGAGGTAAAAAACTCCAGCAGGAGGGCATGAGGGATCGTGCCGTTGACGATGTGCGTCTTTCTGACCCCTTGATTCAGCGCGGCCAGACAGGCCCGGACCTTCGGCAGCATGCCTCCCGAGATGACGCCATCACCAATGAGCCGCTCTACCTCTTGCTTGCTCAACGTGGGAATCAGGGCGCCATCCCGATCCAGGATGCCGTCCGTATCGGTAAGGAAAATAAGCTTTTCCGCTTGCAAGGCCGACGCAATCGCACCCGCCGCCAGATCGGCGTTGATGTTGTACGTCACCCCGGCCTCATCCACACCGGTCGGCGCTACAACCGGCGTAAATCCGTCGCGCTCCAGGGCACGCAACACCCGTTCATCAACAGCGACAATCTCACCAACAAACCCCAGATCCACCTGCGGCTCGACAGCACCGGCCGTGGACTGCAACGCCACCACCGCAGCGGCCTTCCTGGCCCGGATCAATCCGCCGTCCTTGCCCGACAGGCCGACGGCCGAGCCGCCGCTGCTGTTGATCAGCGCGACCAGTTCCTGGTTGATCTGGCCCACCATCACCATCTCAACAATTCTCATCGTCTCCCGGTCGGTGACCCGGAACCCGGAGATAAAGGTCGGCTTCAGCCCCGCTTGCTGCATCGCCCGTGTGATCTCCGGACCGCCGCCGTGGACGACAACCGGCTGCATCCCGACGTACCGCATCAGGATGACGTCCAGCGCCACCGACCGCTTAAGCGACTCATCCGTCATCGCCGCGCCGCCGTATTTGACGACGACCGTCTTGCCGGCAAATGTCTTGATGTACGGCAGCGCCTCGATCAGGATATTCGCCTTGTCGATCCCGCGCTGGACCTCCGATGTCTTCCGCTGCCCCACCATCTTCTCCGCTGCTGTATATGCCAACATAAGTCTCAGGCAGTTCGTCATTCCGGGCTTGACCCGGAATCCAGTGCCTTTCTGGATTCCCGCTTTCGCGGGAATGACGTCTATGGTTGCGGCCTACGACGCAATGAATAGCAATATTCTGTCTGATTGCTGACAGCTATCTTACAAAATGTAGCGGCTCAGGTCCTCGCTTTTCACGATCTCCTGGAGTCGCTCCCGGACATAGGCAGCATTGATCGTCACCTGGGCCCCTCGCATGGCGGGGGCCTCAAACGAGACCTCGTCCAACAGCCGCTCCAGGATGGTGTACAGGCGGCGAGCGCCGATATTCTCGGTCGCCTGATTGACTGCGCTGGCCGTAGAAGCGAGTTCCCGTATAGCATCGTCCGTAAATGTCAGCGTGACCTCCTCTGTCTCCAGCAGCGCCGTATACTGCTTGATCAGGGCATTTTGCGGCTCTGTGAGGATCCTGACAAAGTCGTCCTGCGTGAGGCTGGCAAGCTCTACGCGCAGCGGGAAGCGCCCCTGCAACTCCGGGATCAGGTCCGACGGTTTGGCGACGTGGAACGCCCCGGCCGCAATAAACAGGATATGATCGGTCCGCACCAGGCCGTACTTGGTGTTGACCGTGCACCCCTCGACAATCGGCAAGAGGTCGCGTTGGACGCCCTGGCGCGAGACATCCGGCCCGTGACCCGAATCGCGACCGGCGATCTTGTCGATCTC
>PQAQ01000235.1 GCA_003105305.1 Candidatus Methylomirabilota bacterium | reverse complement strand
AAGGCCTCGGCCGGAGGCGGCGGGAAAGGGATGCGCATTGTGTCAACCGAGACAATGCTTCCTGGCGCCATTCGCGCGACCCGCTCTGAAGCGTCCTCGGCATTTGGTAATCCGGCCATTTATGTGGAGCGGTATCTGGGCGCCGCTCGCCATATCGAGATACAGGTGATGGCGGACACGCGGGGCAACGTCGTCTACCTCGGGGAGCGCGAATGCTCGCTGCAGCGGCGCCACCAGAAGGTCATTGAGGAGGCGCCGTCGGCCTTTGTTGACTGTGAACTAAGGCGCCGAATGGGAGAGGCGGCGGTAAGGTTGGCCAGGGCCGTAGGCTACACCAACGCCGGGACGATGGAGTTTCTGGTTGATCCCTCACGAAACTTCTATTTTCTGGAGATGAATACGCGGCTTCAGGTGGAGCATCCGACCACCGAAATGGTAACGGGGCTCGACCTGGTGAAAGAACAGATCCGGATTGCGGCAGGGGAGGCCCTCTCAGTGCGGCAGGATGATATCCAGCTTCGAGGCCATGCGATTGAGTGCCGCATCTATGCGGAGGATCCCTTCAATAACTTTATGCCGTCGCCTGGACGCATTCGGACGTTGCGGACGCCCGGCGGGCCCGGCCTCCGGATCGAAAGTGCGATTTATGAGGGATGCGAGGTCCCGATCCACTACGATCCCCTGATCTCTAAACTGGTCGCCTGGGGACGTGACCGTGACGAGGCCATGGAGCGGACACGGCGCGCCCTGTCGGAGTACGTCGTCCTCGGTGTCCGTACTAACATCCCGTTTCATCGTCAAGTGCTGAATCTTCCACAGTTTGCCGCCGGCGAGATCAATACAGAATTTCTGGAGAGCTGGCTGGTCAAAGGTCTCACGTCGCAAAACGGCGCCTTCGCGGAGATTGCGCTGATTGCTGGAGCGCTCTATCTTCACAGCAAGAAGCGCCTGACCGCCTCGTCCCTGGGGCAGGGCGGTCAGGTCGACAGTGCATGGAAAGCGGCCGGCCGTCAGGACGGGTTGCGACGGCGATGAATTTCACTGCCGGCCTGCTAGGCAACACTCACAAGCTCACAGTGAAGGGTTCAGGATCGCCGGTGCGGGTTCAGGTTAACGACAACACATACGAGGTTGACTTCAGCGCGGCGGACGGCAGCCTGCTGTCGTTGCTTGTGATGGGCCGATCGTATGAGGCTGATGTCGTCGAGGAAGCGGATGGGGTTCTGACGGTCTGGGTCGAGGGCGAAACGTATCGAATCGAATATCAGGAGGAGGGACGACGGCCCAGAAGAAGCGCCGGCATGACCGGACATAGCGCCAGCGGTCGTCAGGTGATCACGGCGCCGATGCCCGGTAGGGTTGTTGCGGTGCTGGTCTCGCCGGCGCAAGAGGTGGCGGCGGGTCAGGGGGTCATTGTCATCGAGGCGATGAAGATGGAAAACGAGTTAAGGGCATCGAGGTCTGGGATCATCAAAGAGATCAAGGCACAGGAAGGATCTGCCGTGGGCGGAGGCGATGTCCTGGTCGTGATTGAGTGAGCGTGTGAATGAGAAGGGGCGGGATAAACGGTTGAAGCGTCAGTTCGATAGCTGGCAGACGAATGTGCTGGAACCGGTCCTCGCGCGGACACCAGAGCGCCAGTACGCGTTCCGGACAACGTCCGCTATTGAGGTAAAACGTCTCTATACGCCACTGGATCTCGCTGACCGCAATTATCTGGAGCAGATAGGTTTTCCAGGCTGCTATCCGTATACTCGCGGGGTGAGGCCGACAATGTATCGGGGCCGCCCCTGGACTATGAGGGAGTATGCCGGCTACGGAACGGCGGAGGAGACCAACCGACGGTTCCACTTTTTGCTTGAGCAGGGTCAGACGGGCCTATCGGTCGCCTTCGATCTTCCCACTCAATTAGGGTACGACGCTGATGATCCGATGGCGGTCGGCGAGGTCGGGAAGGTGGGTGTTGCGATCGACTCCCTTGCCGATATGGAGATGCTGCTGCGAGGCATTCCGCTTGATCGCGTGAGCGTCTCCATGACCATCAACGCCACCGCTGCTATCCTGTTGGCCATGTATGTGGTCGTAGCGAAACGAGCGGGGATCGCCTCCGAGCGGCTCGCGGGCACCATTCAGAACGATATCCTCAAGGAATACATCGCCAGAGGGACCTATATCTTCCCGCCAGGATCTTCCATGCGCCTGGTGACCGATACGTTCGCCTACTGCGCCGACCATCTGCCGCATTGGAATGCCATCAGTGTCAGTGGATACCATATTCGGGAGGCCGGATCGACGGCGGTCCAGGAGGTGGCCTTTACGCTGGCCGATGGTATCGCCTATATGGAAGCGGCGATAGCCGCTGGGCTGGATGCAGATCGGATCGCCTCTCAGCTTTCCTTCTTTTTCAACGCCCATAACGATCTGTTGGAGGAGGTCGCCAAGTTCAGGGCGGCTCGCCGTCTGTGGGCAACGATCGTGCGGCGGCGTTTTCGGGCGCGCGATCCACGGTCGTGGATGTTGCGCTTTCACGCGCAGACCTCCGGCGTCAGCCTGACGGCGCAGCAGGCCGAGAATAATCTGGTGCGCGTCGCACTGCAGGCGCTTGCAGCCGTCCTTGGCGGAGCGCAGTCGTTGCACACCAACTCGCGCGATGAGGCGTTGGGGCTGCCTACTGAAGACGCGGTTCGCCTCGCGCTCAGGACCCAGCAGATTATCGCCTATGAGAGCGGGGCAGCGAACACCGTCGACCCGCTTGGCGGCTCCTATTATCTCGAAGCCCTGACCGATCGGATCGAGCGCGAGGCCCTCGCCTACATCGAGAAGATCGACG
>PQAQ01000234.1 GCA_003105305.1 Candidatus Methylomirabilota bacterium | reverse complement strand
GGCACCGACAACGCATGCGTATCCATGCCGAGAAAGAGCGGGCCATCGATCCGCTGCGCGCGCCGGTAGTCGCAGATAGCCTGCGTGATCGCCAGAATGTGGGCCTCATTGAACGATTGCTGGAACGCCGAGCCGCGATGCCCCGATGTGCCGAACGCGACGCGCTGAGCCGGCGCCGCCGGGTCCGGCGCGTCGGCGTAATACGCCGTGATCAGCCGCGGGACGTTCACCAGCATGCCGGGGGAAGCCGGCTGGCCGGCCTGCGGATTACGCTTCATCGTGTCGGTCCTCCACAGGCGAACCGGTTCAGCGCCTTGGCCATCAACACCTCCCCTTCGATTCGCATCACCTGCGATCCAAAACATGAAACTGCTGCCGTTGCACCCGGTCACACTAGATGCCTATCCGCCGCGAACGGCCGGGTTTTTTCATGTTCTGCGCAAGAATGTAGTGAGCCCCATTCCGACTGTCAATATAAATTGCGCAAGAGCGGGGTCCGCATGCGCGGCGATTCGACCCGCGCGTCACATATACATGGATGGCAACGCAAACCGGCACCCGAACAAACAGATCGACCTAGCGCTGACATTCGCCCTGGATAGAGGCGGCGCGCACCGGTCGCGACACCAGTTCCGTCATAGGCAACACTATCAGATACCGCTACTGTCACAACGTTGAATCAGTTGAGTGCGTTAATCACCGCATATGAACTACGCGGCAAGCCTTTCATCGCGTATCGCCGTCGCAGAAGGAAATAACAATGAAGCAAAGCACATTTCCACCGGGCTGGAACTTGGAGTGGGTAAAAATAGTGTTGGCTTACTATGAATCGCAGTCAGAGGAAGAAGCGGTAGCCGAAGACGAGGCAGCACTTGAGATGCTAGATCAAACGGTCATGGAAGTTCCCACGGAGCTCGTTCCAGCGGTTCGCGAGTTCATTGCGAAACACAAAGCAGCATGAAGCGGCTAACCCCTGTTGGGATGTCAAAACCGCTACACCGCTTCTCAAGCTATTGTATCTGTGTCGAAATCATAGTCAGCGCCCGCCGCATCATCCGCACCTCAAAAGCAGAGCATAGGGTTGAGGGAGTAGGAATTAGGGTAAACGAGATCCTTTCCCCCTCCAACGCAGATTCGGCTGGCGGGCGGCCTTGACCTCATCAAGTCGCGAGACCTTGGTCTTGTGGGGGGCGGATCGGAGCAGCTCCGGATCGCGCTCGGCCTCCTCGGCGATCCGCTTCATGGCGGCAATGAACTGATCCAGCGTCTCCTTGGTCTCGGTCTCGGTCGGCTCGATCATCATCGCGCCCCTGACGATAAGGGGGAAGTAGATCGTCGGGGGATGAAAGCCGTAATCCATCAGCCGCTTCGCGATATCCAGGGTCTGGATGCCGTGTGGCGCCTGCCGGGCATCGGAGAAGACGCACTCGTGTTTGCAGAACTTATCGTAAGGAAGATGATAGGTATCCTTGAGCCGGCTCATGATATAGTTGGCATTGAGTACGGCCACCTCAGCTACGCGGCGCAGTCCCGATGGACCCAGCGAGCGGATGTACGCGTAGGCTCTGACCAGCGCCGCAAAGTTCCCGTAGAAGGCCCGGACCTTGCCGACACTTGACGGCAGGTCCTCATTCAGCACAAATCGCTTCCCCTTCTTCTCGACAACCGGAATCGGCATGAAGGGCGCAAGATGGGCCTTGAGACCCACCGGCCCCGCACCAGGCCCGCCGCCCCCGTGCGGAACGGCAAACGTCTTATGCATGTTGAAGTGCAGGACATCAACCCCCATGTCGCCCGGTCTCGATATGCCGATGATGGCATTCAGATTAGCGCCGTCGCAGTAGACCTGCCCACCCTTGGCGTGGACGATTTTTGCGATCTCCGCGATCTGATCCTCAAAGAGCCCAAGGGTATTGGGGTTGGTAATCATGATGGCGGCCACGTCTTCATCCATCGCATCGGCCACTGCTTGCGACTCTATCCTGCCCCTCGGACCGGATTTGATCTGAACGCACTGATAGCCACAGATCGCAGCGCTGGCCGGGTTGGTGCCGTGGGACGAGTCGGGGACCAGGACCCGCTTCCGCGGCCGTCCCTGTGATTCCAGATAGGCCCGAATCAACATCATGCCCAGGATTTCACCCTGGGCGCCGGCGGCCGGTTGGAGTGACACCCGGTCCATCCCGCTGATCTCGGCCAGGAGCGCCTCCAGTTCGTACATCAGTTCCAGGGCGCCCTGGATCAGACTCTGAGGCTGGTATGGATGCGCGCGAGAAAAGCCGGGCAGCCGCCACACCTCCTCATTGATCTTTGGGTTGTACTTCATGGTACAGGAGCCGAGCGGATAGAACCCGAGATCGACGCCGTAATTGTGCTGGGATAGCCGGGTGAAATGCCGGACCACCTCGACCTCGGACAGTTCAGGAAAACCGGGAATGTCCTGTCGGAGCAGTTTCTTGGGCAACAGCCGCTCCGGTTTCAGTTCGGGGACGTCGCACTCGGGGAGCGTGCAGCCCACTCGCCCCTTGGATCCCTGGTCAAACAGGAGCGGCTCGTTGAAGATGAGTCCCGGCGTACCGACCCCCTCCTCTACGTCGCCTGAACGTTGCACCTCCTCCGTCATCGCCCACTCCCCATCGTCTTGCTAAGCGCGTCGATCTCCTCGCGGCTATTTTGCTCCGTCACGCAGATGAGCAGACAATCCGACAACTCCGGATAGAAACGGCCTAACTCCAGGCCGCCGATAATCCTCTTGGCAAGCAGTGCGCGATTGACCTGAGCCGGGGTTCCTCTTTTGACCCGCACCACAAGCTCATTGAAGGTAGGACCTGTGAAGCGAAGCTCGCAACCGCGGAGCGCGGAGATCGCCGCTTTGGCGTAGGCCGTCTTGCGAAGGTTCAATAGCGCGAGCTCCCTGAGCCCCACCCGCCCCAGAAGCGAGAGGTGAACGGTCGCAGCCAGGGCGCAGAGCCCTTCGTTCGTACAGATATTGGACGTCGCCTTCTCCCGCCTGATATGTTGCTCTCTCGTCGCCAGCGTCAGAACGTAACCTGGTCGGCCGACTTTATCCGTCGTCTGTCCGACCAGGCGACCCGGCATATTGCGGAGGTAGGCGTCTTTCGAGGCAAAGAAGCCGAGGTAGGGACCGCCGAAGTTGAGATGATTGCCGAACGGCTGGCCCTCTCCCACAACAATATCCGCCCCGCTCTCGCCAGGAGATCGGACGATGCCGAACGACACCGGCTCAGCCACAGTGACGATCAGGAGCGCCCCAGCCCTGTGCGCGACCTCCGCGAGCTCGTCCAACGACTCCAGAACGCCGAAAAAGTTCGGGCTCTGGACCACAACGGCGCTGGTACGGTTCGATATTGCGGCTCTGACCGTTTTCAGGTCGGTGGCGCCCTGGTCCGTGTAAGGCGCCTCGTGCAACTGGAGGCCGAGCGTACTCACGTAGGTGCGGCATACCGACCGGTACTCCGGGTGCACGGACCGGGGCAGCACGACCTCCCGCCGTCCGTTGATTCTGTGCGCCATCAGGATCGCCTCGGCCAAGGCGCTGGAGCCGTCGTACATCGATGCGTTGGCGACCTCCATGCCGGTAAGCTGGCAGATGAGGGTCTGGTACTCGTAGATCGCCTGCAGTGTCCCTTGCGACAGCTCCGGCTGGTACGGTGTGTAGGCGGTATAGAACTCCGACCTGAATACCAGATGGGAGACGGCGGCAGGGATGAAGTGATTGTAGGCGCCGGCCCCCAGGAACGATGCGTATCGATCGACATCCGCATTCTTATCGGCCAACCCCCGCATATGCCTTTGGAGTCCCGTTTCCGACAGCGGCGGCGCCAGATTCAATCCCCGCTTCAATCTGAGCTTCGAGGGGATATCGGCAAACAGTTCCTCACTCGACCGGACGCCGACGGCATCCAGCATGGCGCGGCAATCGGCCTCCGTGTTCGGGATGTACTGCATCAATGATCCTCCGCCGCCAGAAACGCCCTGTACTCATCAGCGGTCATCAGATTCTTCAGCTCATTGGGATCGGCGATCTTAACCGCGATGATCCATCCCCCTCCGTAGGGGTCGGCGTTGATCTGCTCCGGATGTGATTCGAGTGAAGAGTTGACCTCCAGCACGTCGCCGGTCAGCGGGCAATACAGGTCGGAGACGGCCTTCACCGACTCCACGACGCCGAACGGCTCCATCTGGCGCAGGCTCCTCCCCACCTGCGGCAACTCCGCAAATACGATGTCACCGAGCTGGCTCTGGGCAAAGTCAGTGATCCCGATCTGTCCACGATCCCCCTCAACCTTTACCCATTCATGCGCTTTGGTATAATACAGCCCCTCAGGGACCATGATCCCCTCCTCGTAAGGTCCACCGTTCACAGTTGACCGCTAATGGTTCAAGGCGCAAGGTTCGAAACTTTGAACTTTGAACATTGAACTATGAATACCTTTGCCGCTTATAAAAAGGTGTGCGAACGACCCTTGCGGTCACAGGCTGGTCGCGAATCACGATATCAAATTCGGTTCCGATCGCTGCGTACTGCACCGCCACATATCCCAGCCCGATATTTTTTTCGAGCGAGGGCGCGGGGCCGCCGCTGGTCACCTCGCCAATCCGGTTACCTTCTTTAGCTATCGCATAATGGGGACGGGCAATCCCCCGACCCAACATCTCGAACCCCACCAGTTTCCGCTTGATCCCCTCTGCCTTCTGCCTCGCCAGCGCCTCACGGCCGATGAACGCCCCCTTCTCCAGCTTCACGATCCAGCCGAGGTCCGCTTCCAACACCGTATGCCGGTCGTCGATATCCTGACCATACAGGGCCATCTTGGCCTCAAGCCGCAAGGTGTCGCGGGCGCCAAGACCGCAGGGTTGCAGACCCGCCGGCGCTCCTGCCTCAAGAAGGGTGTTCCAGAGAGCGTTCGCATATTGCGGAGGGATGTAAATCTCAAAGCCGTCCTCACCGGTATAACCTGTCCGAGAGATACAACTGCGGATACCGGCAACATCCCCTTCGATAAAGAAGTAGTATTGAAGCTTGCTCAGCTCGACAGATGTCAGCTTCTGCAGTATCTCCCGCGCTCTGGGTCCCTGGATCGCCAACAGCGCAATATCATCACTGAGATTCCTGACCTCGACGACCGACCCGACGTGGTCTCTGACCCAGGCAACGTCCTTCTCGATATTCGCGGCGTTTACCGTCAGCCAGTAGCGATCATCCGCAAATTTATACACGGTGATATCGTCCACGAATGTCCCCTCCGGCGTCGTAAGAACGGAGTATTGCACCTCTCCAACAGATAACCGCGAAGCATCATTGGAGGTCAGGCGTTGAACTGCTTCCAGGGCACCGACTCCCCCGATCTCGATCTCTCCCATGTGTGAGATATCGAATAACCCTGCCCGCTCCCGCACCGCCCGATGTTCCTCCAGTATCCCGGCATACTGCACCGGCATCTCCCAGCCGCCAAAGGGGATCATCCTGGCGCCAAGTTGCCGATGCGTCTCGAACAGCGGGGTACGCTTAACGGATCCGGTCGCTGCGCTCATCTGCCGGCCTCTGGCATCGGCAACGGCGCCGGCGCGAGGCGAGGCGATGGCTGGTGTTTGTCATGTGACATCATCGAATCAGCACGTATGTGTTGGTGTGATCGGCGGGAAATCAAGAGGACGCTCACCTCAAAAATATGCGGCGATCTTTCAATATGATGGGATCGTTGTCAAGGGAAATGTGATCCGAACGACCCACAGCGAGGATCCGAATAATTGCTTGACAGCTATCCCCGATAAGACAAGAATAAAAAAATAGGAGGCGTACACATGCCCAACCCCAGGATCATCGCGCTCGATACCGCAAATCCCTCGACGTCATTTTCCCAAGAAGAACTGCTGGCCTT
>PQAQ01000233.1 GCA_003105305.1 Candidatus Methylomirabilota bacterium | reverse complement strand
CGCGATGTTGGTAGGCGGCACGTCGAGCTTGACCGGCTCCGGCGATTGTCCCGCGCCATTGACCAGGCTGTTGGCGGTTGTGGGGAGCAGTTGCATCAACCCAACGGCCCCGGATGACGACACAATCCGTTCACCAAACGCGCTCTCTTCTCGAATGAGCGCCACCACTAGGTACGGATCGAGCGTATAGCGCGCGCTCTGCTCTTGAACCAGCCCCCAATATCCGAGCGGGTAGAGGAACTCCCAATACCGCTGTATGGGTTCGGCGGGTCGGCTGCTGACGTACAGGGGGCGAAGGATACGCTTGGCGATCCAGACACTTTTTTCGAATTGCCCCAGGTCGAGCAGCGCATCGCACGCTTCATAGAGGACCCCGCGGTCGTCCCCGTATCGCGCGGCAAGGGTCCGGAACTCCTCTGATGCCTCCGTGCGCAGCTTCAGCTCCTTGAGCAGTCTGGCCTTTGCGGTCTCGGAAGAACAGGGCGCGGGGGATGAAGAGCAAGGGGGAGGTGTTTCTGCCTGTCGCTTCGTCGCGGCGAGAAGCGTCTGCGCTACCTTTCGACCAAGTGTCCTGAGGCGACGGCGCGACTGCTCAGCGTAATAGTCCTCGTCACTGTGCGTGCCGAGTAACCTTCGATACGTTTCGGCCGCCTTTCCTCTCTTTTTCAGATTTTCAAGGATTCGCCCCTGCCAATAGAGCGCTTGTGTTTGAAACTGAGGGGCAGCGGCGCCCCTTGCGTACAGTCGTCGCAGATCGGCAAGCGCCGGTTTGAAGGCCGACCGTCGGTAGTGAATCCATGCCCGGGTCCAGAGGGCGGGGTCGGCGAACCGGCTCGACGCGTAGCCTCTGAGGAGCCGACTGAGAGTCTGAACTGCCCGTTTCGGTTGAGCGTCGTCACGGTGCTCGAGCGCCATCAGATAGAGCGACTCGGCGGTAAAGGGGCTGTTCGGAAAGGCGTCAACGAGGCGGGTCCACGTCGCGATCGCCTGTTGGCGGTCGTCAAGTCTCACATAGCTTCGTCCGATCCAGTAGAGCGCTTCCGCTGCATGAAGTGAGCGATCCCGACTCAGGGGCGTCAGGAGGCTGACGGCCTGGCGGTAGTCCCGGCGTTGAAAGTAGCTGATGCCGCTCCACAGCCTTGCGCGGGAGGCAAAGCGCGAGTCATCGTTGAGAAAAGGGGCAAATGCGGCAATTGCCTGGGCATACTGGCCGTTGCGGTACAGGTTGAGCGCGCGATCGAACTGCTCGTCTGCGTTAAAGGGTCGCGCCTCCGCCATTGAGGCGAGGAGTTCGCCGGCTCGTTTGGCCTCCCGGCTGGCCGGCCACTTCAGCCACAGTTCGCGCAGCAACGGTTCAGCCTCCCGTGGCTTATTTGCCTGGACAGCGATATCAGCCAATGCGAGCATCGCCTCTCGCCGTTTTGCATCGGCGGAGGCGCGGGACAGGTAATCCCGAAAGGTCTCTTCAGCCTCCGCAAGGCGATGCGTGTCGAGATAGAGCTGTGCGCGCTCTTGTCGGGCTCGCTCGGCGAGCAGACTGTCGGGGTAGTCGTGAAGCAGGCGAGACAGCAGCGTCAGCGCCTGGGCGTTCGAACCAAGGGTCCTATACGCAGACGCGGCATAGGACAGGGCATAGTCGCCCAGCAGCGGCACCTGCGTTGCGGCCGCCTCCAGCGTGTCGGCAGCCTCCTGCCACCGTTGTTGTCTGTACAGCGCTACGCCCAGGAGGAAGTGGGCTTCACGCGCCTTGGAGAACCCCTCGCGACGGCGAAGATCGTCCAGGAGGGGCGCCGCATCCTTATTATTACCGGTCTCGACGAGATCGAGCGCCTCCTGCCATAACGGCGCGGCCGACATCTCCGAGGAGGCGGTGGCGCGTAGCGGCGCAAGCAGTATCACGAGACACGCGAACGCTATCCTGATCATCATCATAACGTGTGACATTGAAAAGAGAGGTTAGGGAACGGACCTTCACGCCATACCCTATACCTTGTTCAAAAAATCAGGATCGGTCAGTGCAGTCAAGCCCGAATCGAAGGGGGGCCGGACCACCCCGCGATTTGTAATCAGGGCAGTGATGTAGCGATGTGGTGTCATATCAAAGACGGGATTTCTTGCTCTGACTCCCACCGGCGCGGTCCTGACGCCTGCCCACGCGGTTACCTCCTCGGGATCGCGTTCCTCGATTGGGATCGCCTCGCCGTCGTGAAGCGACAGATCCAGCGTCGATAGGGGGGCTGCAACGTAAAACGGCAGTGCGTGGGCCTGCGCCAGGACCGCCAGGGTATAGGTGCCGATCTTGTTCGCCACATCGCCGTTGCGGGCAATCCGGTCCGCTCCGACGATGACGAGATCGATTTTGCCCCGCTGCATCAGGTGGCCGGCCATGTTGTCGGTGATGAGTGTCACCGGAATATTGTCCTGCTGCAACTCCCAGGCGGTCAGTCTGGCACCCTGCAGAAACGGTCGCGTCTCGCCGGCCAGCACCGATAGCCTGGTTCCCGCTGCATGCGCTGCGCGAATCACCCCCAGGGCAGTCCCATACCCGGCGGTAGCCAGGGCCCCGGCGTTACAATGAGTGAGGACGGAGGCCCCATCGGGGATGAGCTCACGGCCGTATGCGCCGATCGCCCGATTATCCCGGATGTCCTCCTCCCGGATCCGTTGCGCCTCCTGGATGAGGGCGTCGACGAGTTCATGGCTTGGGAGGGCGTTGTGCTGTTCGGCGTACCGCTGCATCCGGTCGATTGCCCATCCAAGATTTACGGCCGTCGGGCGGGTCCGGCGCAGCGCCTCGCCATGGCGCGATAACTCCGCATAGAATTCCTCAAAGGAAGCTGCCCGGATCGACTGCGCTGCCAAGGCCACACCCATGGCGCCGGCGACACCGATCGCCGGGGCGCCGCGGATCTGCATCGAGCGGATTGCATGCGCCACGGCTGCTATATCGCGACACTCGACATATACCTCTTCGGCCGGTAATCGGGTTTGATCCAGCAGCCGGACCGTACCGGCTGCCGTCCACTCGATGGTCTCAAACATCCTGTGTCTCCATAGCTTGCCCGTTTCCGCTTCCCCACTCTTCTCCTACGTACTCCATGCCGAATGGCGGCGTACTGTTCTCAATCTACCCTATCATTGCTGTCCGGGCGCTTTCAACTGAAATATGCTGTCTAATCTAACCGAAGAAAACTCTTGACAGAAAGATACTGATGGTGCAATAGTGACGCCTAATGCGACCTGCGAGTGTTCCACTTATCCTCATACATCACAAAAAGACACAATTGAGCAATCCAGTCAGTATTTGCCAGGAATAATGTCAGCAGTAACATTCCGTAGAGCGCTAACCACAAGGGCACTGTAGACACTGTTCAATGAAAGGAGAGTGCATGGTGACAAAAGCAAAGTTGGCGTTGTTGGGTCTTGCGCTTGGAATGGCATGGACCGTTTCAGCGCACGCGCAGGCGCCTGCGATGAAAGAGCTGCCCCCGGCACCCCCGCTGGCGCCGGGTGAGATGGAGAAGGCCAAGCAGATCTATTTTGACCGATGCGCAGGGTGTCACGGAGTCCTGAGAAAGGGCGCGACGGGGCCAAATCTGCTGCCCGAAAAGACACGCGCGTTGACAACGCCGGTTCTGAAGGCGTTTATCATGAACGGAACGGGCGGCGGCATGCCGGACTGGGGTCGGCAGGGCATTCTCTCTGACGCCGAGGCAGACCTGATGGCCCGCTATATTCAGCACGATCCACCGGTGCCGCCCGAGCTGGGCATGGCTGAGATGAAAAAGAGTTGGAATCTGATTATTCCGCCGGACAAGCGGCCCACTAAGCCGGAGCATAACCGCGACTGGCAGAACTTTTTTGCTGTGACCCTGCGTGATGCGGGTCAGGTGGCGATCATTGACGGCGATACCAAGGAGATCGTCAACACCGTCAAAACCGGCTTCGCGGTCCACATCTCGCGCAGCTCCTTCTCGGGGCGCTACCTGTACACAATCGGTCGAGATGGTCGGGCGACGATGATCGACCTGTGGATGAAGGTCCCGGATAAGGTAGCAGAGGTAAAGCCGTGTAGCGATGCGCGCTCCATTGATACCAGCAAGTATAAGGGGAAGCTCGGCGACTTTACCGACAAGCTGGCCGTTATCGGGTGTTATTGGCCGCCGCAGATCATTATATTGGACGGCCACACGCTGGAACCGATGAAGGTCATCAGCAGCCGGAGCATGACCTACGATACGATGGAGTATCATCCCGAGCCGCGGGTGGCCTCGATCGTCGCGTCGCATTTTAAGCCGGAGTGGGTTGTGAATATCAAGGAGACCGGGCTGATCTGGCTGATCGATTACTCGGATCTTAAGAACCTTAAAATGACCCAGATCCAAGGCGAGAAGTTTCTGCACGATGGCGGCTGGGATGCCAGCAAACGCTACTTCATGGTGGCCGCCAATATGGCAAACAAAGTGGTCGTAATCGACGTCGAAAAGGGCAAATTGGAGGCGATCTTCGAAACCGGAATCAAGCCCCACCCCGGACGCGGCGCCAATTGGATCGACCCGAAGTTCGGCCCGGTCAATGGCACACCGCATCTTGGTGAAGGTCTGGTCGCCGTGTACGGCACCGATCCGGCCAAGCATAAGGAGTACGCCTGGAAAAAGGTGAGAGAATGGAAGACCCTTGGCGGCGGCGGCCTGTTTATCAAAACGCATCCAAAGAGCGCGCATGTTTGGGTGGATCACGCCCTGAACGGCGACCCGCAGATCCAGAGGAGCGTCTGCGTGTTCCAGAAGGCCAATCCGGAGGCGGCTCCAAAGTGCTGGAAGGTGTCGGATAAAGGGCGCGCCGTGCATTTCGAGTTTAACAAGGCCGGGGATGAGGTTTGGATAAGCGTGTGGGGAAAGAAAGACGGCCTGAGCGAGATCGTCGTATATGATGACAAGACGCTCAAAGAGAAGGCCAGGATCGACGATCCTCGCATCATCACGCCGACCGGCAAGTTCAACGTCTACAATACGATGAAGGACATCTATTAATCGACGTCAGAGGGGAGAACAAGGACCGCCAGGATGACGCTAGCTTTGAGCTCATCCTGGCGGTCCTTTGTGTTATTATCCGTATGATGGATTGACGAATAGGGGTAGCGGCTTTTCTAGACGTGAGACGATGTTAAGGATTACCGAGCTGCTGTGCGAGCCACAACGCACCCGGACGTCGGCGACGCGGAGCGACGTATTGTCCGGTCCGATCGCTACCGACAGACCGGTGGTCATCTGGAATCTGACGCGACGGTGTAATCTCCATTGCCTGCACTGCTACAGCCAATCCCAGGACCGCGCCTACGCCGACGAGTTGACCACCGACGAGGGGAAGCGGTTAATCGCGGATCTGGCCGACTATAGGATCCCGATGCTGATCCTGTCCGGAGGCGATCCGCTGTTTCGGGACGACCTGTACGCGCTTGGGGAATATGCGCAGGGGCTGGGGCTGCGTTGCGCGCTGTCGACAAACGGCACCTTGATCGACGCCGCGTCCGCGAAGCGACTGAGGGAGATCGGCATCACGTACGTCGGCGTGAGTCTGGACGGAATCGGCCCGGTACATGATCGCTTTCGAGGGATGGAGGGCTCATTCGAGCGGGCGCTGCAAGGACTGCGTCGCTGTCGCGACGAGGGAATGAAGGTCGGCATCCGGACGGCGCTATGTCGACGGATACTCCCCGATCTGCCGGCAATCTGCGATTTAGCAGAACGGGAGAGCGTGGATCGCCTCTACTTCGCCCATCTGGTCTATTCGGGACGGGGCGCGACGCTGGTGTACGACGATCTGTCGCCGGAGGAAACGCGTAGGGCGCTCGATTATCTTGTTCTGCGGGGTATCGATTTTTATCGCCGCGGATTGCCGATCGAGGTGACGACCGGTAACAACGATGCCGATGGTGTCTATCTCTATCTGAAGATGCGGGATTCGACGCCTGAGCAGGCGCAGCGAGTGTTCCGGATTTTGCAAGGGCAGAGGGGAAATAGCTCAGGCACCACGCTGGGCTGTATCGACAGCCTAGGACAGGTGTATGCCGACCCGTTCTGGCGACATTACTCCCTCGGGAATATTCGAGAGAGGAGTTTCGCGTCGATCTGGGAGGATACCACCGATCCGATTATGCGCATCCTGAAGGATCGACGGCATGCGCTCAAGGGTCGCTGCGCGCGTTGTCGCTATCTCGATCTATGCGGGGGCAACTCGCGGGTCAGAGCGGAGGCCACGACCGGAGACCTGTGGGCATCCGACCCAGGTTGCTACCTGAGCGATGAAGAGTTGGGGATTGAATCGAATGGAAAGGAAGAGAGTCGTGCAAGCACGCATGCGTCGGTTCGCGGTTAAGGCATTCCTGGCCCTTCTTATTCTCGGTTTACCGTTTCAATCTGACGCTGAAGAGCGGCGTTGGGGCACGGCGTCGTTAGTCGTCATAGTCGAGCGGCAGGCCGGTAGCGTCCTCATCATCGACTCCTCACGCCACGAACTGCTTGGTCGGGTGTCCGGGCTCGGCAACCTGACCCATGCGACGGTGAAATTCTCGCCGGATGCGCGCTACGCCTACGTGATCGGTCGCGAGGCCCAGGTCTCAAAGATCGACCTGTTGACACTCAAGCTGGTGAAACAGGTGAACGGAGGGAAATTGGGTATCGGGGGCGTGATCAGTCAGGACGGCAAGTACGTCGCCCTCTCAAATTACATCCCCGGGGAGGTGCGCATCCTGGATGCCGAGACACTGGAGCTGGTCAAGACGATCCCGGCTCTGTATGCCGATCAGAATGCAAAGAATGGAAGCCAGTTACCGTCAAGGGTTGCGGGGTTGGTCGATGCCCCGGGCAACCTGCTGATCTTTTCCCTGATGGATGCCAACAGCATTTGGGTTGTGGATGCCGGAAAGAAAGAGTTTCCGGTTATCAAAAAGTTTGTTGATGTCGGGAAGACGCCGTACGATGCATTGATCAGTCCCGATGGACGGTACTATCTTGCGGGCTTTTTGGACTCGAATTGGATGGGGCTCCTCGACACTTGGCGACTCGATCGGGTCACGCCGATCCTGGCGGAGCAGGGCAAGGGTCCTGAGGTCCCGCTCTGGAAGATTCCGCACCTCAAAGGCTGGGCTATTACCGGGAGACTGGCGTTTCTTCCGGCGCTCAAGCGCGAGGTTGCGCTAGTCTATTCAACCCTCGACTGGACGCCGCTGCCCCCGATCCCGATCAGCGGCACCGCGCTGTATACCGTAGCGCGCCCTGATGGCCGTCAGGTATGGGTGGACATCATCGGCAAGAACGGAGACCTCATCGATATCATCGATGTTGACAGTATGAAGGTGATCAAGACGTTGAATGCCGGACCAGGCGCCACCCACCCGCAGTTTACGCCGAAGGGAGAGGCGGCCTACATCTCACTCATGGATGGCGGCAAGGTGGTCGTCTACGATACGACGACCTTTCAGGCCTTGAAGGAGTTTCCGGCGGATCATCCCTCCGGAATCTTTTTCGCCAACCGGGCGCATAAATTCGGGATGTGAGAGATCGCGACGATGAATCTCGGTGAATCCGGATAGCAGAGGGCGATGATGAAACTTTCGCGCAGAGATCTTC
Organism: Candidatus Methylomirabilota bacterium; assembly: GCA_003105305.1. GTDB lineage: Bacteria > Methylomirabilota > Methylomirabilia > Methylomirabilales > Methylomirabilaceae > Methylomirabilis. The sequence continues at coordinate 17,743 of PQAQ01000233.1, read as the reverse complement.
TGAAGACCTTGACTGGGGCCGGCGCGGCACTCCTGTCCTTTCCTGAGGCCATGTTTCCGATCCCGGAGGATGTCGCGGAGGCCGCCGAGACGGCGGAGGAATGGAGGAAAAGCCCGTGCCGCTTTTGTGGTGTCGGATGCGGCGTGCTGGTCGGTCTACGGCAAGGCAAGGTCGTCGCCGTTAAGGGGGACCCTGAGGCCCCTGTCAATCGCGGTCTTCTGTGCATCAAAGGGTATAGCCTGCCCAAGATTCTGTATGGCTCCGACCGCTACAGGGCGCCGCAGCTACGTCAAGGGAACAAATTTGTTGAGATCTCGTGGGACCAGGCGTTGGATATCATGGCCTCTAAGTTCAAGGAGGCCATCGAGAAGCACGGTCCTGAGTCGATAGCGATGTACTTCTCGGGTCAAACAACGATATTTGAAGGTTACGCCGTCAACAAATTGATGAAGGCGGGGATCGGCTCCAACAATATCGAGAGCAATGCTCGTCTCTGTATGGCGTCGGCTGTGGCCGGTTTCTACTCGACCTTTGGCATGGACGAGCCCATGGGGTGTTACGACGATTTTGAGCTGACCGATACCTTTTTTGTCTGGGGTTCTAACTTCGCCGAGATGCATCCGATTCTCTATTCTCGGATGGTTGAGCGGAAGCACCAGGATCCCAACGTCAAGATCGTCAGTCTGCAAACCTATCTGAATCGCAGCACCGATGAACCGGCGGATATCGTCGCGATTTTCAAGCCTCACACAGATCTCGCCATCGCCAATGCCATGGCGCATGTCATCGTGAAAGAAGGACTCGCAAACGATGCGTTTGTCCAGAAATGTGTTGTCTTTAAGAAGGGGCTGACGGGGATCGGTTACGGCGTAGAGGATAACTTCGAGTATGGCGGCGCCGCGGAAACCAATTGGAAGACCTACAGACCCTTTGCCGACAAGGCGCAAACGATAGATTTCGAGGAATATAAGAAATTCCTGGAGCCGTATACGCCGGAGTATGCTGCAAAACTGTGCGGCGTCCCGGCCGATACGATCCGCCAGATTGCTCGGCTGCTTGGCGATCCCAAGCGCAAGGCGGTGTCGTGCTGGACGATGGGTTTTAACCAGCACGTACGCGGGACGTGGATCAATAACCTCGTCTATAACCTCCATCTTCTTACCGGAAAAATCGCCGAGCCTGGCAACGGTCCCTTGTCGCTGACTGGCCAGCCTTCAGCGTGCGGGACCTCCAGGGAGGTGGGAGTACTGGCCCACGCGCTACCGGGCGGTAAGTTTGTCGCGAATCCGGAGCATCGTCAAAAGGCAGCGCATATTTGGAATGTCCCGGTTGAGAAGATCTCGCCCAGACCCGGTTATCATGCGGTGGAGATGTTTCGCGCTCTGGATCGCGGTGATATCAAGGTCATCTGGATTAACACTACCAATCCCTTTCAGACGCTTCCTAATGTGGGTCGTTATCGCCGAGGCGCGCGAAAAGGAAGTGAGCGATTCGTTATCGTATCCGAGGTGTATCCCAGCGAAACAGCCCGGCATGCCGATCTCATCCTTCCGTCGGCCATGTGGGTCGAGAAGGAGGGGATGGTCGGCAATACGGAGCGGCGCACGCAGCACTGGTTCAAAATGGTTAACGCGCCGGGTCAGGCCAAGGACGACCTCTGGCAGATCGTCGAATTGGCCAAGCGGCTTGATCTGGGGCGCCTGTTCGATTACGGCGAGGCGCCGTTGCATAAGGCGCTTTTTGAGGAGTATCGACAATTCGGCGAGGGATCCGGCAAGGATCTCGCGCCCTATGATGTGTACGCAAAGGTCCGAGGCGGGCTGCGCTGGCCGGTTGTCGAGGGAAGAGAAACACGGTGGCGTTACCGAGAGGGCTTTGACCCTTACGTCAAGAAGGGTGACGGTGTTCGTTTTTACGGCCAGCCTGATGGCCGCGCCGTGATCTGGGCGCGGCCCTATGAGCCGCCGGCGGAGCAACCCGATGAGCAATACCCGTTTTGGCTCACGACGGGTCGCGTCCTCGAGCACTGGCATACGGGAACCATTACAAGGAGGGTGCTTGAGCTTCACCGCGCCGTCCCTTTTGCGCCGGTGTGGATTAATCCTGAGGATGCGGGTCTTTTGGGAATCAAGGCGGGGAATCGAGTGCGTATTCAATCGCGGCGTGGGGAGGTTATCACAAAGGTCCAGTTGGACGGAAGAAATAAGGTTCCGAAAGGTGTGGTCTTTGTTCCATTCTTCGATGAAAACGTCTTAATCAACCTGGTGACGCTCGATGCCTACGATCCCATCTCCAAACAGCCAGACTACAAGAAGTGCGCGGTTCGGATCGAGAAGGTGTGAGGGGTTATGATAAAGCCGATTATAGCGATTGGCTGTGTGTTGGGGGTTCTCTTTGGCTCGTTGGTTCTTCTGAGCGGTAGTGCGCGCGCTGAGCAGGTTGATCCCCAACAGGGCAGCAAGAGACTGCCTCGTGTCTATGAAGGCGCTCCGCCCCTGATCCCTCACGATGCGGAAACGAGAAAAGGCATGTGTCTGGCATGCCACGAGTTTGGAATAGCTGGGGCGCCGATCACCCCGCATCCCACGCGCAATGATTTTTGCATACAGTGTCATGTCGGCCAAGACCTGTCGGTGCAGACATTTCCGCCTATTCCATTCCAGGAAGAGAACCGACCGAAGTGAAGGCGTTCAGCGCGTCGCCGGTATTCTCTGTCATGATTGCTATCTGGAGGCGCACACTCCTGGTAGAGAAAGTGAGGGATAGTTGTGAGCGAGATCGACGCAACCGACCGTAAGCTGTTGGACGCGGTGCAGGCCGGTATCCCGCTTGTAGAGCGTCCATACGGCGCGCTCGGCGAGAGTCTCGGGCTGGCGGAACGTGATGTCATCGAGCGTATTGCCAGACTCAAGGCCGAGGGCTTTATCAGAAACATCGGGGCTATTTTCGATACCGCGCGCCTTGGCTATCGGTCATCGCTGGTGGGTTTCCGAGTGCGTGAGGAGTCTGTTGACGAGGCGGCGGCCGTCATTAACGGTCACCCTGGGGTCAGCCACAACTACCTCCGGCGGTATACACTGTCCGACTCCTCCGGCGTCGATTCTTGTTGCCCGTACAACATATGGTTTACGTTGGCGGTGTCCCCTGAGAGCCGACTCGGGCTTGAGACCAGTTTAGAGACGCTAGCGAGAGAAACGGGCGCCGACGCCGCCCGCCTCTTTCCGGCGCTCAAGGTCTTTAAGATCGGGGTGCGCCTGGATATGGAGGCTGAGGCGGCAGGGGTGCGGAAGGAAGAGGGTCGGTTTTTTGCGGGTAACGGTCATTCCGAGCGCGGGGTTGATCCCGATGAGCGGCGAATCGTACGAGTCCTGCAAGATGATCTGCCGCTGAGAGAAGAGCCGTTTTGCGAGGCCGCCGAGCGGTGCGGACTGGGTGTTGAGACGATGCTGGCCCGTGCTCGCGAGCTTCTGCAGCGGGCCGTTATGCGCCGCTTTGCGGCGATCCTGCACCATCGCAAGGCGGGCTACACCGGCAACGTGATGGCGGCGTGGCCGGTGCCGGCAGAGCAGGCGGAGACGGTCGGCCAACAGATGGCGCAGTTTCGCGCAGTCAGCCACTGTTATCAGCGCCCTACCTTTCCGGAATGGCCGTTTTCACTCTATACGATGGTTCATCAGAAAAGTCGGGAAGCATGCGAGGAGACGGTAGCGGCCATCAGCCGAGAGACCGGGATCGGCCAATACGCCATGCTGTGGACGGTGCGGGAATTTAAAAAGGTTCGCCTAAAATATTTTACCGGAGAAGACGCCGTCTGGGAGGAGCAAGCTGGAAGACGGATCTTTCCGACTCTCGCCTGATCCACCTGTCGACAGACAGAACTGTCACGCGCCGTCTTATAGACGGATAGCCGCTCTTGTGCCCGTCACCGCACCATTGACCTCTTGCGACGGACGATGGCGACAGGCTTATTCACCCTTGTCTTTTATCGCCTCCGTCGTCCCGGTAGCCTTCTCGGTGATGGCGCTTCGCGCGATCTCGATCGTGACATTGTCGGCAATCTTGAGCTTGACCCGGTTACTATCCCCACTGAACTTGACAATCGTTCCGTATAGACCTCCGGTCGTAACGATCTGATCGCCGGTCTTGAGATTGGTGAGCATATCTTTTTGCTCTTGCTGCTTCTTTTTCTGAGGGCGAATCATTAAGAAATAAAAGACCAAGAATATCAGGACCGAAGGGAGAAGGACCGGCAGTATACTCGTTGGTCCACCTTCAGGTGCAGTCCCCTGCTGCGCCCACGCGATTCCCATCTTCTGACCTCCTGTAAGTCGTGTGTTATGAGCCTACGGTATCGTCGCGATTCAGTATGCTGATCTTCTCAAGAAACTTTTCCCGGAATAGCGCAAGGCTCCCTTCTTCAATGGCCTGACGGAGCCGACGCATAAGCGTAACATAGAAATGAAGATTGTGAAGCGTATTTAATCGCAATCCAAGGATTTCGCCGGCCATAAACAGGTGTCGGAGATAGGCGCGGGAGAAGTTCTGACAGGTGTAACAATCGCACTCAGGATCGGGAGGTCTCTCGTCCGACGCATATCCTGCTCCCTTGATGTTGACCCGGCCGCGGCTTGTGAACAGGCTTCCGGTTCTCCCGTGCCTGGTGGGCATCACGCAGTCGAACATATCCACCCCACGCGACACGCATTCCACAAGATCCTCAGGCGTTCCGACCCCCATCAGATAGCGAGGCCGATCGACCGGTAGGAGTGGTGTGACATGCGCAACGGTCTCGTACATGCCGGCCTTCGGTTCGCCGACGGCGAGGCCGCCGAGCGCGTAGCCGTCAAAGCCGATCTGCTGAAGGGCTGTTGCGGCCCGCTCCCGCAGCGCCTTGTCGGTTCCTCCCTGCAGGATGCCGAACAACGCCGGGTGTCCGTCGAGATGAGCCGCCCGAGAACGCTCTGCCCACCTGAGCGTCAGCTCCAGTGATTGCTCCAGGTAGTCGATCGTCGATGGATAGGGGGCGCACTCATCGAGCGGCATAATGATATCCGCCCCCAAGGCCTGTTGAACTTCGATGGCCAATTCCGGCGAGAGAACGTGCGACGATCCGTCAAGGTGCGATCGAAAGCTGACCCCCTCGTCCGAGATTCGTCGTAACTGCGCCAGGCTGTAGATCTGGAATCCTCCACTGTCGGTGAGGATTGAGCCGGACCACCCCATGAAGCGATGCAGACCGCCTAACTGCTCAATACGCCGATGGCCTGGGCGCAGATACAGATGGTAGGTATTACACAGGGCTATCTGTACCCCTTCGGTTTCCAGTTCATGGGGTGTGAGCGCCTTGACGGCTCCTCCTGTGCCGCACGGCATGAATACGGGCGTCTCTACCGTGCCGTGGGGTGTCGTCAGCCGCCCGCGCCGCGCGCCCGTTGCGACATCGGTCTTCAATAACTCGAAGGTCACGCTTTCGCCTCTCGTATATTCATACAATCAACATCGCGTCGCCGTAGGAATAGAAACGGTAGCGCCAGGTGATGGCCTCACGATATGCGGCCAACACATTCTCCATGCCGGCGAAGGCGGAGACCAGCATCAGGAGGGTCGAGCGAGGCAGATGAAAGTTGGTAATCAGGCCGTCGATGCTCTTGAATCGATAGCCGGGGTAGATGAACAGGTCGGTGACACCGGTCCCGGATCGTACGTCGCCATCGACGGCGGCGTGTTCCAGTGTCCGAACGGTCGTCGTCCCGACCGCGATCACCCTTCGTCCCTCTCTCCTCGCGGTCTTGACCGCCAGGGCCGTCTGCTCCGGAATAATGTAGCGCTCCGGTTCCACCCGATGCTGGGCTACCTGGTCGACCCGAACGGGGCGAAACGTGCCTGGCCCGACATAGAGGGTTATCGGGGTCACTATGATCCCTTGTCGTGTGAGCGCCTCAATCAGGTCCGGCGTAAAGTGAAGACCGGCCGTCGGCGCGGCGATCGCCCCCTCATGTTTTGCGTAAACTGTCTGGTACCGCTCCCGATCAAGAAGAACAGGGTCTAGGGGATAGGGTTTAGGGTTTAGGGAAGTCGAAAGATTGTTCTCTTCTATACCCTTCACCCTAGACCCTATACTCTGCCTTTTGATGTACGGCGGGACCGGCATGTGACCGACACGCCACAAGAGATCGACGAGTGTTCCGTTATACGTTAGCTTCAGCAGATGGCGTCCCTCTCCGCGTTTCTCTCTGACCTCGGCCGTAATCGTGCCATCGGCCAGACTCAGACGGTCGCCGATGCGTACCTGCCTGGAAGGTTTGATCAATGCCTCCCAGCGGTCAGGTCCGGTATAACGTGAGTCGGAATCGGCGTTCACCTCATGCAGGAGCAGCATCTCGATACGATGCCCCCGTTCGGATCGACCGATGAGCCGGGCGGGAATGACCTTTGCCTCATTGATGACCAACAGGTCGCCGGCAACCAGGTAATCCGGAAGATTGCGGAAGATCCGATGGCGCAGCGCGCCTGCGCGCCGATCTAAAACCATAAGGCGCGAACGATCCCGCTCGGGGACGGGTGCCTGGGCAATCAGATCGGGGGGTAGCGTGTAATCAAAATCGGCTGTCCGAACGGGAATAGACACGGAGGGGTCGACTCCTGGCCGCATCGTCGCCGCTCACCGGCGGCGAAAGAGTGAAAAAAGAATGGTCAGCAGGATGCTCAAGAGTATGGAAGTGGTGAGCGGGAAATAGAATGAGAAGTTCTTGCGTTGGACATAGATGTCTCCAGGCAACCGCCCGATGAACGGGACCTTACCGATGAGCAGCAGGATCCCTCCTATGGCGGCGAGAGCGAGGCCAAATAGGATCAACATTCTGGCGAGTGAATCGAACCCTTGCACAGTCTCTGCGCCTCCAGTGATATCGAGCACGCTCCCTATCCAGACCATAACTCGCCCTGCAGTTCAGCGGGGCGGGGAAGCTTAAAGTGATCACGGGCCAAACGAGTGACGGTGCGGCCTCGTGGAGTCCTATCCAGAAATCCCTGCTGGATCAAAAACGGCTCGTAGACGTCCTCGATCGTGTCTTTTTCCTCTCCTACTGCGACGGCAAGCGTTTCGATTCCCACCGGCCCGCCGCCAAACTTGTCGATGATGGTAGACAGGATCCGCCGATCCATCTCATCGAACCCGGCAGCATCCACCTCGAGTCGTTCCAGCGCAGTCTGCGCCACCTCGCGCGTAATGACGCCATCTCCCAACACCTGCGCGAAATCCCTGACGCGCCGCAGCAGGCGATTGGCCACGCGTGGGGTGCCCCGCGAACGCCGCGCAATTTCCCGTGCGCCATCCTCCATTATCGACACGTCCAGGATCTTCGTCGACCGCATGATGATCCGGAAGAGGTCGGTCTCGTCATAAAAATCCAGCCGCTGGACCACGCCGAATCGGTTGAGCAGAGGAGAAGCCAGAAGTCCGGCGCGCGTCGTGGCCCCGATCAGGGTAAATCGCGGCAGCTTCAATCGGTAGCTCTGCGCGCTCGGACCTTGACCGATGATCAGATCCAGCCGGTAATCTTCCATTGCCGGGTATAGGGTTTCTTCAACCAGAGGGTTCAGCCGATGGATCTCGTCGATGAACAGGATATCCTGTTCTCTGAGATTCGAGAGAATGGCCGCCAGGTCTTTCTGTCGTTCGACTACCGGTCCGGAGGTCACTCGGATACTGACCCCCATCTCCGAGGCGATCATAAAGGCGAGAGAGGTCTTGCCCAGCCCCGGCGGACCGTAGAAGAGGAGATGATCCAGAGCCTCTCCCCGCGCTTTCGCACCCTGAACAAAGACCCGAAGGTTTGCCTTGACCTTCTCCTGGCCGATATAGTCATCCCACACCTTCGGGCGCAGGCTTTGCTCGAGTTCCTGGTCCTCGTCCTGAAGCTGTCGATTCGCCACCCTTTCGCGACCGCTTTCCTGCTTCTGCTTTGCCGATGTCATGGCCGCTTCCCCGTACCCTCGGACAAATACTTGAGCGCCTGCTTGACGAATGTTTCAAATCCCGCCCCATCGCCGACGGCGTGATGCGCCGCCTCTGCCGCCGCGGAGGCCTCTTTGCGGTTGCAGCCCAGGTTCAGCAGGGCGGAAACGACATCCTCAACGACCCGATCCCGTTCCGGGCTTGGCTGCCGGCTTGCCGCGAGTCGACGCGCACAGGGGGCCTCTGTGACTTTGTCTTTCAACTCCAGGATGATTCGCTCGGCCGTTTTTCGGCCTACGCCCGGGATGGCCCTGAGTCGTGCGCTATCGCCCTCCAGGATGGCCGGTATGAGCTCGTCCACTGAGATGCCCGACAGGATATTGGCGGCAAGGCGAGGCCCGATCCCCGAGACCCCCGTCAGCAACTCAAATGTCATCTTCTCCTCAGCGGCATGAAAGCCGTACAGCTGGATGGCGTCTTCGCGGACGTGGGTGTAGACGCGGAGGCGCACCTCCTGGTGGATCTCCGGGAGCTGGTAGAACGTCGACAGCGGAACGAAGACCTGATAGCCGACCCCGCCCACATCCACCACAATCTGTCCCGGATCCTTGGATACCAACAGTCCGCGCAGTTGGGCGATCATCGTCTGCCGTCCCGTGTTAGGCGCAGGAGCCGCGCCGAGTGGTGGTGGCAAATAGCGACCGCCAGCGCATCCGCAGCATCGGTTGAGCGGACCGGCTGATCGAGACTCAAGAGCGTTCCGACCATCTGCTGGACCTGGCGCTTGCCTGCGGCCCCATATCCCGTGACGGCGCTTTTGATCTGCAGTGGGGTATACTCCGCGATGGTGAGTCCGCTGAGCGCAGCCGCCAGAATGGCAACCCCTCTCGCCTGGCCAAGCTTGAACGCGCTTTGCGCGTTTTTCGCGAAGACCAGGCTTTCGATGGCCGCCCCCTCCGGCTGATAACGCTGGATCAGCTGGGTCAGCCGGTTATAAATCTGTTGCAGGCGGGTAGGAAAGGGATCGCTGGGTGTCGTGATGATGCTGCCGTATTCGAGGGCTCGCAATACGCCGTCGCTGCGGGCCACCATTCCATAGCCGGTCGCCATGGCCCCAGGATCGATGCCTAAGACCAGCACGGCGGCTCCATCTGGATCATTCGGCGATCGAATGGCTGACGATCCTTGCCACAGGCCTAGCCGGTCACTGCCGCCATGATCTCGTCGGGGATGTCGAAGTTGGCGTACACATTCTGAACGTCGTCATGCTCTTCGAGCGTTTCCATCAACTGGAGCATCTGCTGCGCCTGTTTCCCTTCCAGCTTGATGGTGCTCTGGGGAAGCATGGTCACCTCCCCCTCGGCGATCTCGATCTTCTCGCCTGCCAGCGATTCCTTGACCCGCTCCAGATCTTTGGGCGCGGTGATGACTTCGAACGTGTCATCTGACCGCCGAACGTCCTCGGCGCCTGCCTCAAGCACAATACCCAACAGCCGATCTTCATCCGCCACGGAGGTGTCGACCTGAATAAGCCCTTTCTTTTCAAACATCCACGCGACGCATCCCGATTCCCCCAGGTTGCCCCCGTATTTGGCAAAGGCCTTGCGGATCTCCGGAGCGGTTCGATTCTTATTATCGGTTACGATCTCCAGTAAGACCGCAACGCCTCCCGGCCCATACCCTTCGTAGATATACTCGTCATAGGAGGTGCCGGGGAGTTCGCCCGTCCCCTTCTGGATGGCTCGTTGGATATTGTCTTGCGGCATATTGACGCCCTTCGCCTTGTCGATCGCCAATCGCAGACGGGGATTACCGTCCGGATCGCCGCCACCCACCCTGGCTGCCACGGTGATTTCGCGGATGATCTTCGTAAAGGTGCGCCCCCGCTGGGCGTCTACCTTGGCCTTTTTGTGTTTGATACCCGCCCACTTAGAATGGCCGGACATAGACTCACCTCCTCACTGTACGGCGAAAATAACACACGAACTCGACGATTGTAAAGCGGAATTGGACCTTGCTTTGCCTGCTGTTCCGGGTCAGCATCCTCCCCGTCTGATCTATAAATTGAACGGCTTTGAGCAGAGTGAAATCCGGCCCGTCAGCGCGCACCTTTCTCATGTTCGCGAGGCACTCCAGCGCCAGTTCCGGATCTCCGGCATGTCTTGACCGTGCGTGTGGATGTAGCGCTTGTGGTCGATCAGCTTATTCCGGATGAACTGCGTGATGTACGCGGCGCGCGAACCCAGGCTCGGCACGCGATCGATGACGTCGCCGACGAGGTGAAAACGATCCAGGTCGTTCAACACCGCCATGTCGAACGGTGTGGTGGTCGTGCCTTCCTCCTTGTACCCACGGACGTGCAGATTCTTGTGATTGGTTCGGCGGTAGGTCAGGCGATGGATCAGCCAGGGGTAGCCGTGGAAGGCGAAGATGATCGGCTTGTTCGTGGTGAAGAGCGTGTCGAAGTCCTTATCGGGGAGTCCGTGCGGGTGCTCGCTTTGCGGTTGGAGGGTCATCAGATCCACCACGTTAATGACCCGGATCTTCAGCTCCGGGAAGTATCGGCGCAGCAACTGCACGGCGGCCAGGGTTTCGAGTGTGGGGACGTCGCCCGCGCACACCATCACGACATCGGGGTCGCCGTCCCGGTCGTTGCTGGCCCATTCCCAGATACCGAGTCCGGCGGCGCAGTGTTTGGCGGCGGCATCCATATCCAGCCATTGCGGGGCGGGGTGCTTGCCTGCGATGATGACATTGATATAGTGACGGCTTCGCAGGCAGTGATCGGCAATCGACAACAGGGTGTTCGCATCGGGCGGCAAATAGACGCGGATGATATCCGCCTTCTTGTTCACCACGTGGTCGATGAAGCCCGGATCCTGATGGCTGAAGCCGTTGTGGTCCTGCCGCCAGACGTGCGAGGTGAGCAGATAGTTCAGCGACGCAATCGGCCGCCGCCACGGGATATTGCGCGTGACCTTGAGCCACTTGGCATGCTGGTTGAACATCGAGTCTACGATGTGGATGAACGCTTCATAACAGGAGAACAGTCCGTGTCGCCCGGTGAGCAGATACCCTTCCAGCCACCCCTGACAGAGATGCTCACTTAAGATCTCCATCACGCGGCCATCCGGCGAGACGTGGTCGTCGGTTGTCAGAATCTTGGCCGTGGAGACGCGGTCGGTGATGTCGAAGAGAGGGGTCAGACGGTTGGAGGCTGTCTCGTCCGGGCCGAACACCCGAAAGTTCCGATACTCCCAGTTCAGCTTCATCACGTCCCGCAGAAACGCACCCATGACCCGAGTCGCCTCAGCCTCGACCGACCCGGGCCGAGGCACCCGCACCCCGTACCGCTGAAAATCCGGCATCCGCAAGTCTCGCAGGAGCGCCCCTCCGTTAGCGTGCGGATTGGCGCCCATCCGGCGGTCGCCCTTCGGCGCCAGCTCCGCCAGTTCCGGGATCAGTCTGCCGTGCCGGTCGAACAGCTCCTGCGGTTTATAGCTCTTCATCCACCGCTCGAGCAGTTTCAAATGGCTGCGATTGGTAGCCAGTTCCGACAGTGGGACCTGGTGCGATCGGAAAGAGCCTTCCGTAGGCAGGCCGTCCACCTTCTTGGGCCCCGTCCAGCCTTTGGGTGTCCGGAGGATGAGCATAGGCCACCGCGGGCGCAGTTTGAAGCCGTTCGCGCGCGCCTCGCCCTGGATGGCCAGGATGTCGGTGACGATGCGATCGAGCGCTGCCGCCATCTGCTGGTGTACGTCGTCCGGGCGATCTCCCTCCACGACATAGGGCGCGTATCCGTAACCCCGAAAGAGCTGATCCAGTTCCTCGCGACTGATGCGCGCCAGCACCGTCGGGTTGGCGATCTTGTAGCCGTTCAGGTGCAGGATCGGCAGCACTGCGCCGTCATGGACCGGATTCAGGAATTTGTTCGAGTGCCAACTGGCGGCCAGCGGTCCCGTTTCCGCCTCGCCGTCGCCCACGATGCAGGCGACCAGCAGATCGGGATTGTCGAAGGCGGCGCCGTAGGCATGCGCCAGGGCATAGCCGAGCTCGCCCCCCTCATGGATCGACCCGGGCGTTTCCGGCGCCACATGGCTGGGGATGCCTCCGGGAAAGGAGAATTGGGTGAACAGCCGTTTCATGCCCTGCTGGTCCTGAGAGACGTTCGGGTACAACTCGCTGTAGGTCCCTTCCAGATAGGTGTGGGCCGCCAGTCCGGGGCCGCCGTGCCCCGGCCCGATGACATAGATCATGTTCAGGTCGTACTGCTTGATGATCCGGTTGAGGTGCGCGTAGATGAAGTTCAGGCCCGGCGTGGTACCCCAGTGGCCGAGCAGTCGCGGTTTCACGTGCTCCAGCTTCAACGGCTGCTTCAACAGCGGATTGTCGCGCAGGTAGATCTGGCCGACCGACAAATAGTTCGCCGCACGCCAATAGGCGTTCATCTTGCGCAGCAGTTCACGGGACAGCGGCTTGCCCATCGATGCGCTCCTTTGCGTTGATCAAACGACTTTTCTAGACGTTGCGTTCCAACAGGCGACACGTCGCCCTGGCGATCATCAGTTCTTCATTTGTCGGGATCACGCGGACGGTGACCGGACTCGGATCGGTGGAAATCACAGGGGCGTTGGCGGCATTGCGAACGCCATCCAGTTGCACGCCCAAAAACTCAAGCCCGGCACAAATGCGCTCACGCACTTCCGGCGCGTGTTCGCCGATCCCGCCTGAAAAGACGAGCGTATCCAGGCCGTTCAGCGCAGCGGCAAACGCGCCGATCCACTTCTTGACCTGATAGCAAAACAGCGCGACCGCCTCGGCCGCGCGGACGTCGGTTTCCCGGCTGGCGAGCAGATCCCGCATGTCGGAGCTGATCTCCGACACCCCCAGCAACCCCGACCGATGATTGACCAGATCGTGAAACTGCTTCGCGGTCATCTGCTCGGTACGCATGAGGTACCACACCAGGCCTGGGTCCAGATCCCCCGAACGCGTTCCCATCGGCAGCCCGGCCGTCGGCGTGAACCCCATGCTCGTTTCGATGCTGTCGCCGCCGCGGACCGCCGCCAGACTCGCCCCATTTCCGAGGTGAGCCAGGAGCACACGACCGTGGGCCGCCTCTACTCCGGCGACGCGGGCGAGTGCCTCGACGAGATAGGCGTAGGACAGGCCGTGGAAGCCGTACCGCTGCACTCCGATCGCGTCGAAGCGCCTGGGGAGCGCCAGCATCCTGGCGACGCGCGGCATGGTCCGATGAAACGCCGTATCGAAGCATGCTACCTGGACCAGATCGGGATAACGCCGGCGCACAACCTCGATCAGTTCGATCTCGGCGGGCAGATGTTCCGGGTCGTATGGACTGATGCGGCGCAGTTCGTCGAGCAGTTCCTGCGTCACTCGTTGGGGTCCGCTGTACCGCGCGCCGCCGTGCACCACTCGATGCCCCACGGCCCTCATTGAGGCGAACCCAACCCGCTGCGCAACCCAGTCCATTAGTATGGTCCCCGCCGAGCGATGATCAGGCGCCAGGATGGCCAGACTGTCCCGCTCGGGACGGGTCGGATCGTCAACACTCAGGCGCGTCCCGGACATGCCGATCCGGTCGATCTTCCCGATCAGCAGGGCTTGCGCCGCCCGGTCTGTCGAGTACAGCGCGAACTTAATGCTGGACGATCCACCGTTGACCGTCAGCACATGCCCTGCCTGGTTGCCGCTCACGTAGGCCTCTTGCGAAGCACGGGCGCCTCACCCGTGAGGCGCGCGATTTCGGTTTGGGTCAGGTCCCGAAGCGTTATGATCTCCTGCCACCCGCTGCCTTGGGGTAGGATCGGCGCGCCGATCGAGACCGTAATCTGGCCCCGTGTAGGCAGCCACGTGCCGTCTGGCAGAAACGCGCGGGTTCCCCTCAGGCCGATGGGAATAACCGGACATCCCGCCTCGGCGGCCGCCTTGAACGCCCCGGGGCGAAACGGCAGCAGCCCAGGCGGCCGAAAGAACGTGCCCTCCGGAAAGACCAGGAGCGAAGTGCCGCCTTGGAGGATGGCGGTGGTGCGCGCGGCGGCGGCCGCGCGCTTGACAGGATCGACCCGCTCGACGGTCGGATAGTCCGCCTTTCGGATGACTGTCCCGATGAACGGATAAGAGACAAGCCCGGCCTTGGCGACGAAGCGAAACTCCATAGGAAGGGCTGCGAGTAGGACCCCGGGATCCACGTAACTGGCGTGATTCGAGGCGAGAACGACCGGGGCCGATCCGTGAAGATGTTCCAGTCCTTCGACGCGCAAGGAGCAGCCCGAGAGCGCGAGCACCAGGCGGCAGTAACCTTGTGCGAGTCGGTGCGCAGGTCGTCCCCGCGGTGCAAGACGGAGGAGCGCCCAGAGGATCGGCAGGGGCGTCATCGCCAGCCCCCAGATGTACGCGCCGTAGGCCAGCACAGCAAGCCGGTCGCCGATTCGTCGCAGTCGGGAGCCTGCACCCTGGAGGTACAGACGCGTCACCTGCGCCGTGATCGATGGGCGCCGCCGCTCGACCCGACCCTGCAGGTAGGCCTCGCGCGTGGCGCTCCGCCGGATCTTACCGCTCGACGTCTTGAGCACAGTCCCGGGCTTAGCCATTACCAGTGTGTCGGGCGGGAGACCGATCACCGTGATCATCTGGTCGAGCACTGCCATTCGGATCTCATCGAGTCGATCCGGCGCGGTCTCCCGACTTTCCGCAATCACGACGAGCCGTTCCGTGCCGGCGTCAGGGTCGGCGATCCCGAAGGCGGCCACGCACCCCTTTCGAATGCCGGGAACGTCTCCGACGACCTCCTCGACCTCCTGAGGGTACAGGTTGCGGCCGGCCTTGATGACGATATCCTTCCGCCGACCCGTAATGAACAGCTCCCCCTCGGCCCAGTAGCCGAGATCTCCGGAGTCGAGCCACCCGCCGTGCAGGACCGCCTGCGTCGCCTGTGGATTCCGAAAGTAGCCGCTCATGACCGAAGGCCCGCGGAACTCGATGCGGCCTTCGAGCCGTTCGGCGATCTGACGACCGGCCTCATCCACGATACGGACCTCATGGCCCGGCAGAGGGTATCCGCATGAGACGAAGCAGAGCGGGGATCGGTCCTCAGGGAGAGCTGGACGCGCCTCGCGAACGTGTTCAAAGGCCTCCCGCGTTACCCGATCGATGCGGGGTGGTTGACCGAGCGGCGGGACCGTCAGGGATACCGCGCACTCGGCCAGCCCGTAAACGGGGCACATCGTCTCCGCCTTGAAGCCATAGGGGGCAAACCGGCGGGTGAATCGCTCGATCGTCTCCGGGCTGACCGGCTCAGAGCCATTGAAGGCCAGCCGCCATGAACTCAGGTCCAGGCCCTCAAGTTCGGCCTCGCTGATCTTCCGGACGCAGAGGTCAAAGGCAAAGTTCGGCGCGGCCGACAGGGTACCGCGGTGACTGTGAATAGCCTGCAGCCATCGCGCCGGCCTCGCGAGAAAGGCGAGTGGCGGCTGGATGGCAATCGGGATTCCGAAATAAAGCGCGGTAAGCCACGATCCAATTAGCCCCATGTCATGGTAGAGCGGGAGCCAGCTTACGCCGATATCGGTCGGTCTGATCGCGGTCGCCTCGCCGATGGCCCGGATGTTCGCCAGGATGTTCGCATGCGACAGATGCACGCCCTTCGGATCACCGGTGCTGCCCGATGTGTACTGAATGAGCGCGGAGTCGTCGCCGCGCCGATGAGGCGTGGGCATGCCGGTCTCCGGCAGCGCGAGGCGTTCGATGGTGGTGATCTCTTTAAGCGACGGCACGCGGTTCCGCAATAGCCTCGCGACCCGCTCGACCTCCCCAAAGGTGACAAGGAGACGGGCCTCGGCGTCGTGGAGAATGCGGATCTGGCGCCTTGCATATTCCTCGAGACGATCGAGCTGAAACGGGGGATAGACCGGGACAGGCACCGCTCCCGCGAGTAGCACGCCGAAGAACGCTTCGAAGAAGGCCGTCTCCGTCCTGAGCATGAGCGCTATCGAGTGTCCGGGGCCAAGCCTCCGCTGGCGCAGTCCCGCCGCGACTGTCGCCGCCTGACTCCAGAGTGTTCCATAGCAGATCGGCGTTTCGGTTCCGTCGTCTCGACGGAGGAAGATATGTACCCGCTCAGGGTGAGTCTCCGCGTGCCAGCGCAGGACGTCCAGGAGTGTCCTGGCGTCCGAGGGGGCGGCCACGCCGGGAGCAATGGGAGGCTGAATGTCGTGGACAACCTCCGGCATTGTGGGCGACGCCGCCAGGATCGCCTCGACGAGGTCGTGCGGGTTTTCAGCCTCGGCCATCACGGTATCCGGCAGCATGACGCCGAATGCCTCCTCGAGTCGCGCCAGCAGTTCGACTCGCTCGAGGCTGCCGATGCTGAGATCGCGGTCCAGCGCGCTCCGAAGGGTCACAGGCCCGCGGAACGCGGGCCCGCCGAGTTCGGCCACGAGTTCCTCCACGATCGCGAGCACTCGATGTTCGACGGCATCGTGTCCGACCGGATAGGCAGGCGCTGGATCCATCTTACCTCCTCTGTGCGGAGACGTTCGATGAACCGGGCGACATCCTCGTCAACGCGATGGCGTGGTCTGCACGGCTCTCCGCCCGGGCGACCGGCCTGCGCGGGCTGCCCAGGCCGCAAGGAACAGAAGCCCGGCAACCACGACGATTGCCGGACCTGATGGCATGTCGAGCCGGTACGATCCGAAGAGGCCCACTAGAACGCTGCCGATTCCATACAGCGGAGCCAACACAAACATCTGGCCAAGCGATCGGGCGCGAAGCTTCGCCGTTGCCGCCGGGATCACGAGCAGCGCATTTACCAGGATGATGCCGACAATGCGGATGCTGGCGACAACCATGAGCGCCAGTAGGACGTGATAGAGCGTGAGGAGACGGTCCACTCTGATGCCCGCCACCTGCGCGCCGTCGGCATCGAAAGTCGCGAATACCAAGCGGCGTCCGACCACTGCAAGCGCGACGGCGACAACCAGACTGATCGCCGCGGTAGTCGCGAGTCCCGGCCAGCTTACGGCCAGGATGCTGCCGAACAGATAGGAGAGCAGTTCGGGTTGAAACCCCGGGGTCCGGCTCAGTACAAGCACGCCAACCGCCATGAAAAACGGCAGGATGAAGCCCAGGATGGTATCAAGAGAGAGCTGGCCAACCCGCTCGAGACGATGAAGCGAAAGTCCGATAGCCATGGCGATGGCGGCAGCGACCGGCAACGGCGGCAGAGCCGCCAATACGCCGATCGCAACCCCAGCCAGCGAGGCATGCGCAACGGCATCGCCGAAGAAGGCGGAGCGGCGAAGCACCACAAACACACCGAGCAGACTCATGATTGCGCCGACCAAGAGTCCGGCTACAAGAGCCCGCTGCATGAACGGGTAACTGAGGGCCTCACTCATCGGATTCCCTCCCAGGCCGGTGATGGTAGAGTGCGGTCGTTGGCCCGTAGAGGCGGGCCAACGCTTCAGCCGTAAGAACCTCCGCCGGCGGTCCTGCGCACATGAGACGCCGGTTGAGGCACAGTACCTGCTGAGCATAGCGGTACACGAGCTCGAGCTCGTGAGAGCAGACCAGCGCCGTGAGCTGGTGGTGCGCGACGAGCTGGTCCAGCAACCCGTACAGGGTCTGCTCACCGCCCACGTCGATGCCGGCCTCCGGTTCATCGAGCAGCAGCAGCCGTGGGCCGGTGACCATCGCCCGCGCGATGAGGGCCCGTTTTAACTGGCCGCCAGACAGGGTGCCCAGAGGCTTCTGGAGCAGGTC
>PQAQ01000232.1 GCA_003105305.1 Candidatus Methylomirabilota bacterium | reverse complement strand
TTTCGCGTCTATGCCGGAAGCGATCCGTTGGGTGTCGAGTTGGGAGGGGCGATTAAGAACGTCATTGCGATTGCCGCGGGGATCGTCGACGGTCTCGGGCTCGGACACAACGCGCTGGCCGCGCTGATCACACGAGGGTTGCATGAAATGACCAGGCTGGGCGTCGCGATGGGCGCGCGAGCCGAGACATTCGCCGGGTTGGCAGGGCTCGGAGACCTCGTATTGACCTGTACTGGGGACCTTTCACGCAACCGACAACTCGGGCTGGCGCTGGGTCGAGGTGGGGTCCTTGCCGACCTGCTGCAGCGTAGCCCAACGGTGAAGGAAGGGGTGAACGCCGCCAAGGGTGTCGTGAATCTTGCGCGTCGCTTCTCGGTTGAGATGCCGATCTGTCAGGAAATCTGTGCCGTCCTCTTTGAGCAGCGATCGCCGCAGGAGGCAGTCGCGAGTCTGCTCAGCCGGGCATTGAAATACGAAGGGGCGTAGAGGTGCGGCGTGCCGTACCTGCAGGCAGAAGGTGGTCGCATCTATTTCGTGGAGCAACGGCCGGTACGGACAAGTATACCACCGCCGGTCATCTTTATTCACGGGGCGGGGGCAAGCCATCAGGTCTGGATCGAGCAGGTCAGGACGTTGGGACGGGAGCGGCGGAGCATTGCCGTCGACCTTCCAGGGCATGGCCGTTCTGAGGGGAGCGGGGCCCATCGGATCGAGACGTACCGTGATATTGTCGTACAGTTTATGGCGGGATTGGGTCTTGACCGAACCGTTCTGGTCGGTCACTCAATGGGGGGCGCGATAGCCCAGAGTGTTGCGCTGGCGCACACCGAAAAGATTGCGGCGCTCGTGCTGGTCGGGACCGGCGCCCGACTACGTGTGCAGCCGCAGATCCTGGCAGGCCTCGAGAGCGATCCGAGGCGAACGATTGAACTGATCGCGGCATGGGGGCGCGCGCCCGGCGCCCCGGCAGAATTCCTCAGACAGGATGCCGACGCGTTGTTGCGCACCCCTGTCTCGGTGATCGAAGGCGACCTGCGCGCATGCGACGCCTTTGACATAATGCAGCAGGTCAACGCAATCACCCTCCCGACCCTCGTGATCTGCGGCGCTGAGGATCTGATGACGCCGCCGAAATACGCGGACTATCTACATCGGCAGATCGCCGACTCGCAACTCGCCCTGATTCCCGCGGCCGGCCACATGGTCATGCTGGAAAAGCCAGAAGAGGTCGGCGAGCGCATCAAAGCCTTCATCGCGAACCGTACGGGAAGAGGTCGATGCCCGGTCATGACCTAGTGAGAGATCTGCTGGCGATCTTTGCTATCTCGATCGCTGTCGTCTCGCTCTTTCAAAAGATCCGCCTGCCCTCTATCGCTGGATTCCTTGTCGTGGGCGCGCTGGTCGGACCCTACGGCTTGAACCTGATCTCAGATCTGGATCAGATACGCGTCGTCGCTGAGATCGGTGTGGTGTTGCTTCTGTTCACCATCGGGGTGGAGTTTTCCCTGGGGCAATTAATTGCATCCCGCCGGCTGCTTTTGGTAGCAGGGCCTTTGCAAGTGATCTTCGTGCTGCTGCTTGTCGCGATCGGCGTGACGGTGTGGGGTGTCCCGCTCCGTGAGGCGATATTCTGGGGCTGCCTTCTGTCGCTCAGCAGCACGGCGATTGTCCTGAAGGCCCTGGAAGAACGAGGTGAGAGCGATGCGCTGCACGGACGCGTGACAATCAGCATCCTGATCTTTCAGGACCTGGCGGTTGTGCCGATGATGTTGTTTATCCCGTTGCTGGCCCAATCCGACGATCGAAGTATCTGGGGACTGGCGCTCCCATTGAGCGCATCGGCGGCGTTGGTCGTCATGATCGTTGTTACGGCGCGGCGGCTTGTCCCCAGGCTGCTTGAACTCATCGTCCAGACCAGGATCCGGGAGTTATTCCTGCTTGCGATCATCGTCCTGTGTCTCGGGATCGCCTGGATTACCTCACTGACCGGCCTCTCTCTCGCGCTTGGCGCGTTCATCGCAGGTCTGGTGATTTCCGAGTCCAGATACAGCTACCAGGCGATAGCCGAGGTGATCCCGTTTCGGGACAGTTTTACCAGCCTGTTCTTTGTCTCAGTCGGGATGCTCATGGATGCTCGTGTTATGCTCAACCACCCTTTCCTCATTCTCGGACTGGTCGGCGCGATCATCTCGGCAAAACTTATCGGTGGGGCAGCCTCTATCATGGTGATCGGATTTCCGCCGCGAGTCGCCATACTGAGTGGAATTGCACTGGCCCAGGTGGGAGAATTCGCCTTCATTCTGGCAGAGAAAGGACAAGCGCTCGGTCTGCTGACGGAGGAGCTCCACCAGCTGTTTCTTGCCGTTTCGGTGCTCACCATGGTCGGCACGCCGTTTCTGATCAAGGGAGCGCCAAGAATGGCCCGACGCGCGGAGGGCATCGAGAGACTCCGGCGGTGGCTGCCGAATCGGACGATTGTGCAGGTCGCTACGACGAGCGCACACGGCCTGACGATCACGGATCATGTCATCGTGGTCGGCTATGGGGTCAATGGGCGCAACCTTTCCCGCGTACTCAAGGAGACTGGGATTCCGTACGTCATTCTGGAACAACATGGTGAGATCGTGCGAAGGGAGGCCAACAAGGGAGTGCCGATTATATACGGAGACGCTACGAATCCCACTGCGCTCCGCCACGTTCGAATCGAACAGGCGAAAATCTTGGTCGTCGCGGTTTCGGATCCGTTAGCCGCGAGACGAATTGTGCAGCTAGCCAGAGGCGTGAATTCCGGCATACATACCATCGTGCGGACACGCTATCTGAAAGCAGTCGACGAACTGCTCCATCTGGGTGCCGATGAGGTGGTGCCAGAGGAGTTCGAAACCTCAATTGAGATCTTCGCTCTGGTACTCCGAACCTATGGGGTGCCCCATGACCTGATCATGGAAAAGGCCGAGCAGATCCGCGGAGAGGGCTACGAGATGCTGCGGCGGGGAAGCCTCCAGAGGTTGATCCACCATCTGCACGGCAGGACCCTAACGAATGTCCGTGTGGAAACTGTAAGGATCAAAGAACACTCGTCTGCGGTTGGAAAGACGATAGGGCAGCTATCTATCCAGCCGCCAAACGACGCCTCGATCATTGCAGTCATTCGAGGCGGACGAACCGTATCGCACCTCTCTGAGGCGACGCACCTGGATGAGGGCGATGTTGTGGTCCTGTTGGGAGGAGGCGCGCAGATTCAGCGCGCATCGGCTCTATTGAGCGGCCACGGCGCCTCATGAGCGAGCGATGACCCGCCGTAGCAATGCTGAGGTGTCTTTTATGACGCACCCGCCTGCTAAGCGTTGTCCGGTGCAGACGGGATCGGGCGGCCGAACAGCCTGGCCAGCTCTTCGGCCCCTTCATGGTCTGCGATCGCGAGGACTTCGTCCCCAACTTCAAATCGCGTGCCCCCTCGAGGAATGAGGATCTGGCCGTGCCGGATGATGGTGGCAATGACCGAGTTCGCGGGCAGCGTCAGATCTTTGATAGCGATCCCAAGAACGCGCGCTCCGTCCGGGATCTTCTCTTCGACCAGTGAGTAGCGGCCTCTCCGCAGTTTGAGTAACGTCATCATATCGCCGAGCGACATCTCTTCCTCGATCAGGCTGCTGAAGATCTGCGCTTGGTTGAGCGCGACGTCGACATGGAACTTCTCGTCGAAGAGCCAGGCAGTGCGAGGATTGTTCACCCAAGCGATGATGCGGGGCACGTTGTAGCGGGTACGGGCAAAGTAACAGAGCGCAAGATTATCTTCATCGACGGACGTACACGCAGCCAGCACCTTCGCCCGACCGATGCCGGCCTGTTCCAATATTAGCGGATCGATGGGGTTGCCTTCGTAAATCACCTCGGTGGGTAACTCATGGTGAAGGTTCGTGAGTACGTCACGTCGGTGTTCCAGCACCCGGACCTCATGCTGATGACCCAGCAAGAGGGTGGCGAGATGTGCGGCAGTTCGGCCTCCACCGGCGATCAGCACAAACATGTCATCCCCCTAGTGGTATCTTCAGTTGTTCGCGCAAGGTTTCGATGCCGGCCATCGTAGAGCTCAGGTGCAGAATGTCGCCTGTCTCCAGCCGCTCCTCGGGAGCGGGGAGCATAGCCTTACCCGCACGGGTCAGCGCCACCGCCAGACACTGGCTTGTATGAAGCAGCTCATGAAGCGCGCGGCCGTGCCAGGCCTCTGATACTGAGAGCTCATAGATTTCGACCTCGCCATTGCCGGCTGAGAACACGCACCTGGCGAACGCCGGGTAGAGCAGCTCTTCGATGCGCTGTGCGCCCCAACTGGTCGAGCTCACCACTTGGAGTCCGAATGCCTCGTGCAAGACTCGCCAGCGCGGATGGTAGTTGCGCACAACGACCTGCGGCACGTGATAGACGCTTCGTGCCACGTGCGCGACGACTGCGTTGAGCGTGTCGGAGTTGGTGACGGCCGCAAGACCGTCGGCCTGTTCGATACCTGCTCGGATGAGTACATCCGCAGCCAGCGCCTCGCCCTGCACGACGCGCCCGCGGAAATCTGTAGGCAGATTATCCAAGGCCGCGGCGACCTGGTCGATGACGGCTATCTGATGTCCCGTCCGGAATAAGCGGTACGCCAGTTCCGCGCCTACGCGTCCGCAGCCTACGATGATAATACGCATAACCTGTTCGGTTCCTCCGATGCCAACCCGACGTCACTCTATTTGATAGGGCACGTCGGTGATGACGATACCCGGTTTAAATAAGAGCATCAGCCGCAGCCACATCGCAGTTTGGGTGTGGAGGAAGTTATGCCACCAGCGGCGGGGAACGAACTGCGGCACGATGATCGTAATGATCTCGTTGGGCTGTCGCTGCGCTGCGATCTGCTCAATGTACCCCAACAGTGGCTCCAGAAGCAATCGATACGGGGAGTCGAGTACGACCAGACGGACGCCATCACCCCACGATTCCCACTTGGAACGCAGACTTTCGACCTCATTCTGATCTATACAGATATGCACTGCCGTGATGTCATCGGAGAGCGTGCGGGCATAGCGAAGCGCGGTCAGCGTGCCTCGATGGACGCCGCTGACCGCCAGGATCACGCGCTGGCGCGAGATCCGAGCCGGTCCGCCGTACTGTTCCAGCGACAGACGCGCTGCCAGATCGCGGTAATGGTAATGGATCGCCGAGAACATCGCTACGAGGATGGGTATAAGAAGAATGACAATCCATGCCCCATCGTGAAACTTCGTCACGGCAAAGATCAACATCACCATCGCCGTGCAGACCGAACCAAGCCCGTTGATGACCATCTTGAAAGCCCAGCGGGGGTCGTGTCGGAGCACAGAGCTGCGTTCGTGTGCTTCCTGCCCGGCCGAGAGCCGGCCGGTTTTCCACCAGCGGTGCGCCATGCCGGCCTGTGACAGCGTGAAGGAGAGGAATACGCCAATGGCGTATAGAGGGATCAGCGCGTTCACGCTGGCCTGGAATAGCGCGATCAGGAGCGAAGCGATAAGGGCCAGCGCAACAATGCCGCGCGAGTAGACCAGGCGGCTTCCCCGGTACGTCAATTGTCGTGGCAGAAAACCATCTGCTGCAAGAAGGGCGCTCAGCCGGGGGAAGCCGGCAAAGGCCGTATTGGCTGCCATGGTCAGTATAAGCGTTGTGGCCGCGATGGTAATGAGATACATGAGACCTCGACCGTCATAGGTCGTGCGTGCCAGTTGCGAGATAAGTGTTTCCGATTCCGAAGGCGTGGCGGCGATCCTGCCTGCCAAGAAGGTGATGCCAAGGAACAGCGTGCCCAGGATGGCCGACATCCAGATCAGCGTGATTCCGGCATTGCGGCTGCGCGGCTCCTTGAAGGCCGTGACCCCGTTAGAGATGGCCTCTACGCCGGTAAGGGCCGTCGTGCCGTTGGAGAAGGCGTGGAGGAGCAAAAACAGCGTAACCGAGCGCATGAGCGGTTCTCTTCCAAGATGTGGAGGGTGTTCCACCGTACCCAGGCTCCCCGTAACGTACTGCATAAAACCGCTGCCTACTGTCAGTAACATCATCGCCAGGAAAAAATAGCTAGGAATAGCGAGGATCGCCCCGGATTCTCTCACGCCGCGCAGGTTGACAAGCATCATCAAGAGCACCAGTCCAACGGACAACAGAACCCGATACGGCGAGAGCGAAGGGTAGGCTGAGGTCAGTTGGGCCACACCTGAGGCCACCGAGACGGCGACCGTCAGGATGTAATCAGTGAGCAGCGCCCCTCCGGCCATCTGAGCCGGAAATTCTCCCAGGTTGTCGCGGGCCACAATATATGCGCCTCCGCCATCCGGGTAGGCGTGGATCGTTTGCTCGTAGGAGAGTGTGACAATGGTGAGCAACGCTACGATAGCCAGCGCAATCGGGAGGGCATAGACGAACGCAACTGCTCCGGCAGCGGCCAGAACGAACAGGATCTCGTCGGTCGCATACGCAGTTGATGACAGCGCGTCAGAGGCGAAGACGGCCAGGCCGACCGCTTTGCCAATGGCCTGATTTGGCGCATCGGCGGTCCGGAGCGGGCGGCCTATCAGCCAGGTCCGCCATGAGCGAGGCGGCTGATATTCGGTAGTCTGCCGCAAGACGGTTGTTCCGCTCTCTTTTTCGAGGGTACGCACAGAGTGCCTCACGATCACGCGTGCAGGATCAGCGGACCGGATTGGTTGCCTGGAAGCTCATCCGCCAGTGTGGATGCTATCCCGGTCAGCCCGGTCCGTCAAGTTGGCAGGTCCAATAAAGACCCGCGCGCTCACCGGACCGTTCATGTGATAGCATAGCGTGTATAGGGTTATGGAGTTCAGCAAAACCGGCTCAATCTAGTCACTCCCCATGAGCCTGTCAAGAACTATTCCACGTAGAGACACCTGGAACCATGCGTTCGAGATCGGAGGAATCGATGACCCTGCATGAAGGGATGATGTTTGAGAGGACGTGGACGGTAACCGAAGCCGAGGCCGCCGACCGACACGGCAACCCATTCGTGCATGTCCTGACTACGCCGGTTGTGATTGAGTGGATGGAGGAGGCGGCGACTGCCGGGGTGCAATCGCATCTGTCTGATGGGCAGGGTACAGTCGGCAGCGCGATAATGATGAGGCACCTGGCGCCGACCCCGATCGGGCTCGTGGTGAAGGTGGTGGCGAGGCTCACGCAGATCGATGGGCGGCGCCTCACGTTTCGGATTGAGGCCTTCGACAAGGTCGAGAAGATTGCTGAGTGCGAGCATAGGCGTGTGATCGTTGAGCTCGCACGTTTTCACAATAAGGCTGCAAGAAAGGCAGAAAGGGCGAGAAACTCCTGATGAAGTCGCTTAACCGGGCACAAAAAGAGTTTCCTTGACACTTTCCATCGGCGAGCAAATAATACCGGTTTCAGATTCTGGTAACTTCGTCACGACAAGGATGGTGTCGGTATCGTGGGCAGTGCTGTTCTCCGGATAGACGGATCGCACGGCGAAGGGGGCGGGCAGATTCTTAGGACGGCCCTGACCCTGGCCGCCGTCCTTGGCAGACCTGTTGAGCTTGTCAAGATTCGAGCCGGCCGGAGAAATCCGGGACTTCAGCCACAGCACCTTTCCTGTGTCACGATGCTCGCGGACATTACGGGCGCCGAGGTACAGGGGGCGGAACTCGGTTCGTTACGCCTGTATTTCTGCCCTGGCCCGATTACCGGAGGATCGCGTCGATCAGACATCGGGACGGCCGGCGCGGTGTCGCTCGTGTTTCAGGCCATCCTTGCGCCACTGGCGTTTGCGGACAAACCCTCGGAGCTCCTCCTCAGGGGCGGAACGCACGTTCCGTGGAGTCCAGCGGCCCCCTATATATCCGAGGTGTTTCTCCCGGTGGTGGAGAGGATGGGCCTGACCGCTGCCTGGCACGTAGAACGGGGTGGCTTTTACCCAAAGGGGGGTGGGACGGTACGGGCTGCGGTGCAGCCGCTGGCGCAACTGGCTTCGATTGATCTGACGGAGCGCGGTGCGCTTCTGGCTGTCCGGGGTGTATCAGCCGTAGCCGCACTTCCCAGAACGATTGCGGAACGACAAGCGGATCGGGTTCGACGCCGACTCGGCGACGCGGGGTACACCGTCGAGATCGAGATTGTCGAATTTGGCGCCGCCTGTCCCGGTGACAGCGTCTTTCTATGGGCTGAATTTGAGCGCGCTCGGGCCGGTTTCGGCGCGCTTGGCGAGCGCGGCAAGCTGGCCGAGCGGGTAGCGGATGAGGCTGCCGATGACTTGCTCGACTTTCTTAGCGCCGATGTCACGACCGAGGGCTATCTGGCGGATCAACTCGTGGTGCTCATGGCGCTCGCCGACGGTCGCTCGACCCTCACGACTGCGCGTGTAAGCCAGCATCTGCTCACGAACCTGTGGACGGTTCAGCAGTTTCTGCCGATCAGGATAACGCTTGAAGGCAGGCTCGGCGAACCAGGCCGGCTCTGCATCGATGGCGTCGGGTTGAAGAGCTGTTTGCGGGGGCGCGATGGCGGCGGCGGCAGCCTGAGAGAGCGCATGGTGAGAAAAGCGCAGACGACGGATGTGCCGGCTATTTCACAGCTTATACAATTATACGCCGGCAAGGGCGATCTGTTGCCGGTTACGCTGCAGGAGTTCTACGATCGGATCAGTGACTTTTACGTTGTTGAGCAGGACGGGCAGATTGTCGGGGTGTGCTCCCTGTTTATTTACGGAGCGGACCTGGCGGAGATTCGATCACTGGCCGTCAGACCGGAGTACGAGGGCAAAGGGATCGGCCGCGCGGTGACTGAAGCCTGCATCGTCGCGGCAAAGGCACGGGCGATCAAGCGGGTGTTTGGCCTGACCGATAAGCCGGCCTTTTTTGAACGGCTGGGATTCCGCGTGGTTGACAGACTGACACTTCCGGAAAAGGTGTGGAAGGATTGTCGTCATTGTAGCAAGTGGGATTATTGCGACGAGGTGGCGGTGCTTTTAGAGCTGTAAGAGGGACGCCAATACAGCCGCTATGAGCCGATCTTCCGCTAAAGGCCGTTGTCAGATCCTCGCCCTCTCAGATGCGACGGGCGCCACCGCCGAGATGGTGGTCCGGGCGGCACTGGCCCAGTTTCAGGTGGCAGAGGTCGACATCCGTCGTCTGCCGAATATCAGAACGGTGGATGAGGTGAGATGCGCGATAGACGTCGCCCATGCGAACCATGCGATCATTGTGCATACGCTGGTATCGGAGGCGCTTCGTCAGGCCGTGTTGCGAGAGGGACGGGAGCGGGGAGTAGAGACCATCGATCTGATCGGACCGCTGCTCCTGCGCCTGAGCGACCAATTGCGTGTTGCGCCCCTCTTGCAGCCCGGTCTCTTCCGACAACTGGGGCAAGAGTACCTCCAACGGATCGAGGCCATCGAATACACAGTGAAACACGACGACGGTCAGCATCCCCTCGGGCTTGATCACGCCGATATCGTCCTGGTCGGTATCTCAAGGACCTCGAAGACGCCCTTAAGCATCTATCTGGCCGGAAGGGGATGGCGGGTGGCGAATGTTCCGGTGATTCTCAACCTGCCGCTGCCAAGTCGGCTGATGACGATCGATCAAAATCGCGTCGTCGGTCTTATCGTCGGCGTCGACCGGCTGGTGGAGTTGCGTCGGGTTCGACTCGAGCGCAAGCACGCACCCGTCGCAGAGGCCTATGCGGAGGCGGAGAAGGTGCGCGCCGAACTGGCGTACAGTCGTTTGCTCTTTCGCAAGGCCGGATGGCCGGTCATCGACATGACTAGCAAATCGATTGAAGAGGCGGCGAGTGAGCTCCTTGCCCTGACGGTTGCGTCTGAGACTGCACAACGAGTCAAGCGGACCCGCACCAGCGGGAAGAGCAGGGGAAGAACGTAACCTGGTGTGAACGGTAGACCGTAGAGAGTGATAGAGGGAACGAAGGATACTTGGGAGATCGAATGGCAAAGCCGCAGATAGGAAAATCGCAAACGAAGAAAGATGCGAAGCAGAAGGCAACAGTAGAACGGACCGAGGAGCAGCGGGCGAAGCCTCGTGAGCCGCGTACGGGACAACTCGGGCTGTACGCCGTGATTGCCGTGATCCTGCTGGTTGCCGGCTATTGGGGTTATGGCAAGATGACGGAGACGCACGCCTGGACCGCGGTCCCGATCCTGCCGAGCCCTCACGTTCCTCCCGACATACCGCATCCGCCGTATAACAGTGATCCGCCAACGTCGGGGCCTCATGCCCCGGGACTGGCCCGGTGGGGTGTCTACAGCGACCCGGTGCCGAAGGAGCTACAGGTCCATAATCTGGAAGATGGCGGGGTGGTGATTCAGTACTCCTGCCAGGACTGCCCCGACTTGGTCAAGAAGCTCACTGCGATTGCGGAGCGCTACGATCGCACCATCCTCGCGCCCTACCCGGGTTTGGATCGGAAGATCGCTCTGACCGCATGGGGCAGCATCGACAAGTTCGACGAGTTTGACGAGACGCGGATCGTCACGTTTATCAAGTATCACATCGGGATCGACCACCATGGCGCGCGGGGCTAATGGAGTTGCGGCCGCGGACTCAGCGCCGATCGTAGCCAGAGGCCGCCGGCCAGCAGCAGTTTTCGCGGTTTGCCGATGGTGATCTGCTCATGAAAGACATTGTATCGCTGTGATTCAATCCTTCGCAACAGGCGGTAGTAGATGGCCCGCATGATCTCGGCGGCCAGCAGCGACCGCTCGTCTTCGGCAGTCAGGGCGGCGGCGGCAGCTTGAAAGAAGCGGTGGGCCCGCTCGCATTGAAACCGCATCAGTTCCGTAAAGGCGTGATTGTACCGTCCCGCCAGCAGGTCATCTTCAGAATATCCAAACCGTTGCAACTCATCCTGAGGAAGATAGATCCGTCCCCGTTGCGCATCGACCTTTACATCCCTGAGAATATTCGTCAGTTGAAAGGCGATTCCCAGTTGTTCGGCATAGGTCTTAGTCTGCGAGTTCGTATAGCCAAAGATTTCGATGCAGATCAGACCCACGATGGATGCCACCCGATAGCAATAGAGATAGAGATCGTCGAACGTTGCGTATCTGGCGCGCGTGAGGTCCATCTCCATCCCGTTGAGCAGCTCTTCGAAATAGACCGTCGGGATATGAAACTGGCGCGCGATTCGGCCGACGGCGCTCATCACGGGGGAATCCACGTCGCCCTCGATGGAGGCATCGAGCGCGCGTCGCCATCGACTTAACGCGTCGGCCGGATCGACGCCGGCCGTTGACTCGTCAACCAGATCGTCACTCAGTCGGCAGAAGGCGTACACCGTGTAGAGGGCCTCGCGTTTGGGCTTCGGAAGAAAGAGGAACGCGTAGTAGAAATTGGATCTACTCTGCTTGGTGATGGCGCGGCTGTTGGTGCGAAGGTGATCGACCCGATCCATACACAGCATTATAGAAAAATCTGGCGGCTGAGGCAAACGTTCGATTACCGGTGTTGGCGCGGCGAGTCAGGGCCCGTTCCGTTGTAAAAAGCAGTTGAATCCACCGCTCCCCTCGCCCTATACTAAGGAGCGTTTGATAGGGAATTAAAGATGCAGCGACTGCTTCGGCATATTGCCTCAAGAAAGGAGTGCAAAATGAATCATCGGTTGCGAATCCGCATCATGTGCCGGATGATGGTCGCGATTGTCGCTATAAGCGCTTCGAATATCGGCGCGGCAGAGTTGGAGAATGCTATTGCGAAAGAGGAAGTACTGGTACAAGGCAAAGATCAGGGTGTAAAACTGTTTGTACGAGAGAAACGCCTGATAAATCTGCCGAAGATTCCAAAAGAGAATGTGGTGCTGTTTGTTCATGGAATTCCGAATCCGGGATCAGTCATTTTTGATCTCGGCATTTCCGGATATTCCTGGCTGGAGTATATGGCGGAACGCGGTTTTGATGCGTTTGCGCTGGATATCAGGGGGTTCGGGCGTTCGACCCGGCCGGCGGAGATGAAAGAATCTCCACATCAGAATCTTCCCCTCGTTCGGGCAGATCAGGTCATGCGGGATATTGATGTCGCCGTCGATTACATTCGTTCCAAGCGAAAGGTTGATAAGGTCAATATTATCGGTTATTCCATCGGCGCGTCGTGGTCGGCCCTCTATGCGACGCTGCATCCGGAAAAGGTGAATAAGCTGGTCATGTTTGGCGCGATTTATGGGAAAAATTCAACGTTTGTCGCCACGTTCGGAGATCCGACCAACCCGGACCGGCCCAACCTTGAAATGGGGGCGTACCGCTATCTGGCTCGAAAAGAACTGCTTGAGCAGTGGGATGGATGGATCAAGCCGGAATTGCAGGACGATTGGCGGGATAAAGAGGTTATCGACGCGTGGATCAGCGCGCTCCTCAGCTCCGATCCTACCGCCAAACAGCGCACCCCGGAATCGATCCAGATTCCCAACGGCGCCTACATCGATTGGCATGAAATACACGCGGGCCGATCACTGTTTGATCCTGCGAGGATTAAGGCGCCGACGATGATTGTTCGGGGGAGCGCCGAGGAGCTGATCACCAATGAAGCGGCCGATGAACTCCTCCGGCAGCTCACGTCGGCGCCATCGAAGCGGCGCCTGGACATCGGCGATTCGACCCATTACGCCATGCTGGAGAAGAACCGCCTTCAACTCTATCGAGGCGTTCAGAATTTCCTGGAGGAGTGAGTGTGAGGTCGGTGTGATTTGGGGGTCCTGACCCTTGAAGTCGCGCAGAGCATTAGGTTATGATGCGTGCGTTGATAGAGCCGGTGGACGGGATCTTCGGTATTGCAAATCGTGCAATACGCGATGAAGGCGCGTTGAAAGGGGAGCGATGGCGGCGACAGAGGAGTTTCGAGATCCGTTTGAGCGTATCACCGCTAAGACGGCCAAAAAGCTGATCGAAGAAGGGGGGCTCATCGTCGTTGATGTGCGAGAGTCGGCGGAATGGAACCAAGGGCATATCTCCGAGTCCATACACATCCCGCTAGGAACGTTGATGAGCCGACCACGGGAAGTCCTTCAGCAGGATGGCATTATCTTTGTGTGCGCCGAAGGGATCCGGAGCGCGGTGGCGTGTGAGGTGGCGGCAGCGATCGGTAAGACGCGGCTGTATAATCTCGAAGGGGGGACCAGGGAATGGGTGAAGCAGGGCTTCCCCGTGACGCGATGATCGTGTTGCACATCGGACCATTCGACCCTGCCTGCTGATGCAGACACCCCATCGGCTTCGATTCGGAACAGACGGATGGCGCGGAGTCATCGCCGGAGATTTCACTTTTAACGGCGTTCGACTGGTGGCCCGCGCGGTGGCCGCAACCCTTCAGGCGGCTCGCGCTCAAGGCGATCGGTGCCTCGTTGCCATCGGTCACGATACTCGTTTTCTCTCACGACGATTTGCGCAGGCCGCGGCCGACACCATGACTGCGCTTGACGTGGACATCCGCCTGACGACCTCTCACGTTCCCACTCCGATATTGGCGTACGCGATCACGATGCTCAACGCGCATGGCGGGCTGATGGTTACCGCCAGCCATAATCCTCCTTCCTATAACGGATTGAAGGTTCGCATCGCCGATGGCGGCGCCGCGCCCGTGAGTCTGACGGAACAGATTGAGGCGGAGGTCCATCGTCTCGCGGGTCGGCTGGGGCGAGAGGCCGAACAGGCCGTCGTGCCCGCCGTGAATCGATCGCTATTCCTCTTCGATCCCCTTCCACCATATCAGCAGCGGCTGCGCGCCCTGGTCGATATGGACCGAATCGGTCGCTCGCGTCTGTACGCCGTCATCGATCCGATGTACGGGGCGGCGCAGGGGATCGCGGCAGAGCTGCTTCGCGGAATCGGCCTGCAGACGGAGGAAATCCATGCGGAGTTGAATCCCTGGTTTGGGGGGGTGTCCCCGGAGCCACTTGGCGCAAACCTTGGAAAGCTCGCCGACCGAGTCAGGGAGCTGAAAGAGCCGAGAAAGATCGGACTGGCCTTTGACGGCGACGGCGATCGCCTGGGGGCCATCGATGAGACCGGGACGTTTGTCACCCCGCACCAGATCTTCGCGCTGCTGCTGCAGCATCTGGCGACTAGGCGAAGACTGTCGGGCGCTGTCATCAAAACCTTTTCTACCACCACGATGATCGACCGGTTGGCCGCGAGTCACGGCCTGTCCCTGGCGGTGACCCCGATCGGATTCAAGTATATTGCCGAGGTCATGCGGCGGGGGCCGTTTCTGATTGGTGGAGAGGAGAGCGGAGGGATTGGGATTGCGGGCCACATCCCCGAGCGGGATGGGATAGTGAGCGCGTTACTGCTGCTGGAATGTCTGGCGACAGAAGGCAAACCGCTTGGCACGCTGGTCAGGGAGCTGGAGGCAAAGGTGGGGCCTCATAACTATCAGCGACGTGATCTGCGGCTGACTTGTCCGGAGGATGGGCAGGAGCTTGGAAGGCGCGTAGCCGTCGATCCACCGGCTGCTATCGACGGATGGCGAGTGAAAGAGGTTCAGGCACTGGACGGTGTCAAGCTGATCGGAGCGGATGGCGGCTGGCTGCTTATTAGGCCGTCAGGGACAGAGCCCGTACTTCGCCTGTACGCCGAGGCGCCAACTTGGAATCAGGTCTCAGGGCTGCTCGACTGGGCGACGCGCTATGCGGACGGGGTAGAGGAGGGGCGGCAACCTTGATCCGATCTCACGGAAAGTCGACTATAGGGTCCATGGGGAATAGGTCGTCGGATGATTAGCGCTCTCAAGGGCCATCTCACTGAGTCGTTGCTGGCAACGATTAAGCAGTCCGGTTTGGACGCCGAGCTCCCGGAGGGCGCGCCGACGCCGGTTGCGTGGGAATATCCGAGCGATCCCGCGTTCGGCGATCTCTCGACCACGCTGGCGTTCGGCCTGGCGAAGGCGCTGCGACGAAAGCCTCGCGAGATCGCGATGCGGATTGCCGCCGCCGGAGCCTTCTCGCATGATCTGGTCGATCGCGTCGAGGTGGCAGGCGCCGGCTACCTGAACTTCTTTATCGCGAAGCCGTTCTGGCGTCGTCTGGTCCGGGAGATTCTCCTCGCCGGACCAGCGTATGGAACGGCGGATGTCGGCGCAAGTCATCGGGTGCTCG
Organism: Candidatus Methylomirabilota bacterium; assembly: GCA_003105305.1. Taxonomy (GTDB): domain Bacteria; phylum Methylomirabilota; class Methylomirabilia; order Methylomirabilales; family Methylomirabilaceae; genus Methylomirabilis. The sequence goes on along the minus strand of PQAQ01000232.1, from coordinate 767 downwards.
TAGAGTTTGTCAGCGCCAATCCGACCGGTCCGCTCGTCGTCGTCAATGCCAGGGCGGCCGCCGTAGGCGACGCGATTGCCCGGCTGTTGGAAGCTGTGGGCTATCGACCATACCGCGAGTATTATGTGAACGACGCGGGGAACCAGTTTCGCATGCTGGCGTTGGCTATGGAGGTGCGATGCCGTCAACTGCTCGGTGAGGACTGCCTATTGCCTGAGGAGGCCTATCCGGGAGAGTACCTGATCGATTTGGCCCGCGAATATCTCGATCAGCAGGGGCCAGACGCGCTCGCCATGCCGGAGCCGGAACGCCGCGATCGACTGGGTCGCTTTGCAGTCGGACGGATCCTCGACTGGCAACGCGCCTCACTGGAGGCGTACGGGGTCACCTTTGACGGGTGGTTCAGTGAGCGCGAACTGCGGGAGCGCGGCGAGACGGCGCAGGTGTTGGAYGCGTTGAAGGCACGCGATTTCCTGTATGAATACGAGGGCGCKCTATGGTTTCGCTCAACACTCTTCGGCGATGATAAAGATCGGGTGCTTGTGAAGGGCGATGGCGAGATCACCTACTTTCTTCCGGACATCGCGTATCATCAGGACAAGTTTGCCCGCGGCTTTGAGCAGGTTATCGATCTCTGGGGGCCGGACCACCACGGCTACGTGCCGCGAATGCAGGCCGCTATGCAGGCGCTCGGCCATCCGCCCGGGGCGCTGAGGATCCTGATTGTCCAACTGGTCCGACTGATGCGGGGAACCGAACAGGTCCGG
>PQAQ01000231.1 GCA_003105305.1 Candidatus Methylomirabilota bacterium | reverse complement strand
CGCAACCTCAGACGCTGCACAGACGCCGGATACCAGGCTGATGCCGACAAGAAGAAGGCGGGGAAGCGACAGAAACTCTGACAGCGCAACCATAATCAGCCACGAAGCACATAACAGGACCGTTGCCGCCAGGATGCCCGTTGCCGCCGCCAGACGGACCGTCCGGGGTGTCCATTGCAGTCGCTGACTGACCTGAAGCGAGGAGTATCGGGCGCTTAACCAGATCCCGGCGGCCAGCCAAACACTGTACAGCACAACGCCGGAGAATGGGAGAGCCAACCAGGCAAGGAGGATTCCGATCCCGACGACGGCAACCTGGATGAGGGCCCCCGGGACATCCAGGGCGATGCCCCAGTGCCTGACGATCCAGCCTCGCAGACGCGCACTGTTATACCGCTCCAACTGGGTGACGTAGATCAGATCAAGATGGCGCGCCACCGCAACCGCCATACACGGCATCACTGTCGCAACAGCCCTGCCCGCGAGCGACGGCCCGAGCACCCGACGCCATTGCATTACCGACTGTCCGAGCACAGAAACTCCCGCACCACCCGGTTAAAACGATCCGGTCTATCGACAAACGGGAAATGACCGGCTCCTTCGAAGATCTCTAATTGCGAGCCGCGTATCCCGCGCGCCATAATCTGCATCGAGGACCGCGGCACCTCCTGATCCTTGTCACCCCAGATGATCAGGGTAGGCACACGAATAGACGACAGAAGTCCGCGGAGATCTTCAGCCACAACCTTCACCAGCGTTGCGCGCATGGGTCCGGCGTTCCTATAGTCGCGCGAGCCGACCCGCCCATAGATTCCAGCTACGATCCGCTCGCCCAGCCGTCCCCATAGCGGCAACGAAAAGACACGCTTCGCCAGCTTTGCGGCGCTGACCTTGACGTAGCGTACAACCCCTCGTTTCGGACGGATGCCGGCGCTGGCCACCAGGACAAGATCCCTGATCCTATCCGGCCTTTGAGCAGCCAGGACAAGCGCGATCCGACCCCCAAACGAATGACCGACCAGGCCGGCCTCCGAGATCCCGACGCCATTCATGAACGCCTCAACATAGGACGCATACTCCCACGTCCCCCACGTTGTAGCGGCGGCCGGCGTCCAGCCAAAGCCCGGCAGATCAAGCGCGTATACCCGGAATCGATCCTCCAGCGCCTTGGCGATTGGACTCAATGACTCGGCTGAACTACCCCACCCATGAAGGAGCACCACCGGCCTTCCCTCTCCCCATACGGCATAATGGGTATCCAGGTCACCGACACGAATCAGCACGCCAATACCACATACTACGCCTTACCTTCACCGCAGAACCCTAGCTCGTGGAGCGCCTCTCTGGCCACCAATCGGTCATCAAAACGGATGGTACGATCCCGGAGAATCTGATAGGTCTCGTGTCCCTTCCCTGCAATCACCACCATGTCGCCTTCACCGGCCAGCGAGAGGGCTTCGCGAATCGCCATCCCTCGGTCCAAAATTGTAACATAGCCCCTACCCTGACCCCACACCTTTTTCGCCCCGAGCTCGACCTCTTCGACGATCTGATGAGGGTCCTCACTGCGGGGATTGTCGGAGGTAATGATTGTGAAGTCGGCCAGTTCCAGAGCCGCTTCTCCCATGATCGGCCGCTTCCCGCGATCCCGCTCGCCTCCGCACCCAAACAGGACAATCAGACGTCCCGGGCAGCACTGTCTCGCCATGCGGAGGACGCGCCGCAGCGCGTCTGGGGTATGCGCATAATCGACCATCACGCTGAACGCCTGCCCTGCATCGACCCGCTCGCACCGCCCCGGGACATGGCGGAGCGCGGCGATCCCGTCCGCCACCGTCGACAGATCCGCTCCCAGATGCAACCCTGTCGCAGCGGCCGCCAGGATGTTGGACAGGTTGTAGCGCCCCAGCAGCGACGAGCGGATCTCTGTCGCACCCCACGGCGTCTGCACTCGACACCGGATTCCATCCGGCCCCATATCGAGATTGGTCACCGACAGATCCGCCGGCCGCTCGACGCTGTAGGTCAGGCATTTTGCCTTCGTCGCCCTGAGAAAGCAGTCGGCAGTCGGATCATCCAGATTGACGACCGCCGCCTTCTCCCCCGTTTTCGCCGCTCCAACGCCCAGCCCCTCAAAGAGCGCCAGCTTCGCGTTCCGGTACGCCTCCATGGTGCCGTGAAAGTCCAGATGGTCCTGCGTCAGGTTGGTGAGAACGGCGATATCGAACTCACAGCCGTCAACGCGATGCAGCGCCAGGGCATGAGATGACACCTCCATCACGATGCTGTCGGCGCCTTGGCGCGCCATTCGGTGAAGAAGCGCCTGTAAATCGTACGACTCCGGTGTCGTCCGCGCCGCCTCGATCTCCACCCCATTGCACCGATATCCGATCGTGCCGATCAATCCGACCCGATGTCCCGCACGCCGCAGCACCGACTCGACCAGGTAGGTCGTGGTGGTCTTGCCGTTGGTGCCGGTGACACCGATCATGCTGAGCTTGCGCGAGGGATGACCATAAAATTGACACGCGACGGCGGCGAGGCTCTGCCGGGCATTCGCCACCCTCACCACCGTCCCACCTCTCAGCGCCGCCTCCGGCAGATCGTTTCGCTCGACCAGAACGGCAACGGCACCTGCTGTCCACGCAGCCTCAATGAAGTCATGGCCGTCCCGTCTGAACCCGCTGATGCAGACGAACAGATCACCGGGCCCGACCTGCCTGGAATCGTACCGGACATCATGGACCTCAACCTCAACAGATCCGCGAAGGACCCGGTATTCGGTCCCATCAATCAAGTCGGAAAGTCGCATGACGGATCCCTTCCGCTAGTCGCAACGGTTCCTGGTCGGTCGGACTCCTTCTGAGATGCTTCAACGACTCGCGAGCGATCTCCCGGAAGGTTGGCGCCGCAATCGACCCGCCCCAGCGGAGGGTGCTCGGCTCGTCGATCATAACAATAATGGCCAGTTGAGGACGCTCGACCGGAACAAACCCGACAAACGACGCGACTACCTTTTGCCGTGAGTACCGACGCGTCGCCCGATCGATCTTCTGGGAGGTCCCGGTCTTGCCCGCCACCTCAAATCCCTCTACAGCCGCCGCCTTCCCTGTCCCTTCCGTCACCACACCCTTGAGAATGGTTGCGAGGGTTCTTGCAGTGTCCTCTGAGATCACGCGCCTGATCTGCGTCGGCGTGTTCACGCGGATGACCTTGCCGTCCGCTGCGACGATCGACTTCGCAATAAATGGCCGGACCAGCACGCCGCCGTTCGCGATGGCACTCATCGCCACCAACATCTGCAACGGACTCACGGAGATCTCCTGACCCATTGACAGCGAGGCGAGCGAGAGGGCTGACCACTCCTTCGGACGGCGGATCAAGCCGGGGGTCTCTCCCGGCAGATCGATTTTGGTGAGAGTGCCGAACCCAAACCCGCTGATGTAATCATAATAGTGGCTTTTCCCCAGCCGCTGGCCGACCTTGATCGCCCCCACGTTACTGGAATGCGTCAGCACCTCGGTAAACGTCAGGCTGTCAAACCGTTCATGATCCCGGATGGTCGCCCCTCCCACCTCGATGACACCCCCCTCACCATTGAACCGATCTTCCGGTCGCACAAGCCTCTCCTCCAGGGCTCCTGCGCCCACGATCACCTTGAAGGTCGATCCCGGCTCGTAATAATCGACCACCGCCCGATTCCGGCGAGCAAAGGCCGACGCCTCGGTATACACGTTGGGGTCAAATGTCGGGTAGTTGGCTAGCGCCAGGATCTCGCCGCTGAGCGGATTCATCACGATGGCGCTGCCGCTGAGGGCGCCGGATTGGCTTACTGCAGCCTCCAGCTCCCGCTCCGTAATATACTGGACCACCTCGTCAATCGTCAGATGCAGATCCGCGCCCTGCGTCTCATCAGCTTCCTCCCTGAAGATCGGTCGGCGTTTGGCATCCTGTTGCCGCGCAACCCACTTGCGCTTGCCGGCGAGGTAGTGATCGTATTGCAGTTCAAGCCCTTCTAACCCCTGATCGTCCGTCCCCACAAATCCCAACAGGTGGGCCGCCTGTTGTGCTTTTGGATAGAACCGCCTACTCTGCGCGTCGAATCCGATCCCCTTCAACGCAAGGCGCATCACCGCCTCTGCCTCCTCCAAAGGGGCCGATCGCTTGATGTAGATCAACGACTTCTTCGAGCGTAGTTGTTCCCGGATCTGCTTGACAGGCAGACCGAGCGAGGCCGCCAAGGCTGCGGAGGCGCCGTCCGGATCCTCGATCTCGGCCGGCCGAGCATAGATCGACGCGGTCCCGATACTGATGGCCAACTCCCGCCCGTTACGATCGTAGATCGTCCCACGGCGGGCGACCGACGGCACCTGTCGCCAGGTCTGTCCATTAGCAGCTTTAATCAGTTCCGGATAGCGATAGACCTGGAGGGAAAAGAGTTGACCCGTCACAACCGCGAGAGCCAACGCCAGCGAACAGAACAACACAATCACGCGACGTCGCAACAGGGCGCGTCTTGCCGCCGCCGGCGTAATCTCTCTTTTGTTGGACGACCCCTTGCGAGTAGAACGCGGCATCGGCATGCGTAGGTCTTTCTAACACTACTCGAGCGTGATCACTTGACCAGGCTTGGGGCCCGTAAGGCCAAGCTGACGTCTGGCCATCTCCTCGACGCGACGAAGCGACTTCAGTTGGGCGACCTCAACGCGCAGCTCTTTCTGCTGTTGAAGGAGTCCGGCGCGCTCCCCCATAAGTGATTCCACCTGATACCCCAGTCGGATCACCTGAACGTGTTGCCATACGTAAAACAGAACGACGATCAGGACAACCCCTCCCAGTAGCAGCGTCTGCAACAGATCAAACCTTCGGATCTGATCGACCCGCGGTTTAAGCAGGCTGCCTGCCCGTTCCCGCCCAACCGAGGTCAATGCGGCAATATCGTAGCTTCTCATCTCATCTCCTCTTCTAGCACCGTTCCGCGCCCCGAAGCTTTGCGCTTCTCGCGCGCGGATTCGCGTCAACCTCCTGATCCGTCGGACCAATCGGCCGCTTGGTCAGAAGCCGGACACGCGGCGGCTCCAAACGCGCCCACCCCCGAAGCGTCTCCTTTATAATTCGATCTTCGAGAGAGTGAAAACTGATGACGCAGATTCTTCCTCCGGTGGTCAACCACTGGACAGCCTCCTGCAGGCCGCGCATCAGTCGAGCCATCTCATCGTTCACGGCAATCCGTAACGCCTGGAAGGTTCGCGTCGCAACATGGATTCGTCGCGGCCAGGCGCGCCGCGGCACCGCCGCAGCGACTAACCGCGCAAGCTGAGCAGTTGAGGTAAGCGGTTGCGTCTGCCGCTCCTGCACAATCCGTGCCGCTATCCGCCTGGCCCACCGCTCTTCGCCGTACTCCTGCAACAGTGTGACAAGCTCGCGCTCCGAGATACGAGCAAGCAGTTCTGCCGCTGACCTCTGATCTCCCCGGCGATCCATCCGCATATCCAACGGCCCCTCCCTCATAAAGCTGAATCCCCTAGAGGCATTATCAAGTTGAAATGACGACACGCCGAGATCGAACAGAATGCCATCAAACGGGATCCATCCGCGCTCGGCGGCGATGGCGCCCAACCTGTCGAAGTCGCCATGCGCCAATTCAACACGGTCCCCGAACTGTCCGAGGCGATTCCTGGCCAACGCCAACGCCTCAGCATCGCGATCCATTCCGCACAGACGGCCGGACGGCGCGCTCTCCATCAGAATTGCTTCTGCGTGCCCCCCCAATCCGACGGTGGCGTCGAGGTAGCGCCCACCCGGCCGTGGCTGCAAAATGGCTAATGTCTCCTCCAGCAGGACCGGACGATGTCCGGTCTCGATCGTCACGTCTCCTTCCACGCCGCCCCCACACCTTGCGCCTACACCCGGATCCCCAATTCCGCCAGCTTGCCGGCGTACTCCTCAGGATCTCGCTCCTGCGCGCAGAAGGATGTCCAGCGCTCTCTGTTCCAGATCTCGATCTTATCCAATACCCCAACGATGACGACATCACGGTGTAGCTCGGCCTTTCCTCTGAGCTGCGGAGGGATCAGGATTCGCCCCTGACTGTCAACAGTCGACTCAACGGCATGAGCCGAGATGAGACGCGCGTACTCCCGGAACTTCTTATCCGAGTTTCCGTTACTCAGGAGATTCTGTTCGACCTGTTGCCAAGTCTTGATCGGGTAGGCCACGATGCAGGCGTCAAAGAGAGGATCGACGAGAATCAGCTCACGCTCTCGCCGCCGCTTGAGAATCTCGCGGTATCGGGCCGGGATGCTGAGCCGTCCTTTGTCGTCGATTGCGTGTTCGAAGCTTCCACGGAACATGGGATCGCATCCCCTCTCAATGGAAGTCTATACCATTCCTCCCCACTTTATCCCACTGTGCCGCAACGATATTACCCTCCGTTGGCCTTGTCAAGAAAAATGTGAACGGTTTTTGAGCGGTGGGTAAAAATATGTAACGTTGTGGAAGGCTGCTCGGTTATGACGGAGAACTGATGTGGCTACGAGGCCGTAATCAGGAGATTATCAATAAGACGAGTCTCACCGAATCGCGCGGCGAGCGCAATGAGTACGGGGCCGGAAATGTAATCAAGCGGTTGTAATGTCTCCGGATCGCAGGCGGCGACGTAATCGATTCGGGCCAGCGGTTCGGTCTCAATTGTCCTACGTACCTCCTCGAGGACGGTCTTCGCGCTGTACTCCCCGGCCCTGACCTGTTCATCCGCACACCTGAGCGAGCGATACAGCACGGAAGCCGCCCGTCGCTGCTCCGGTGTCAACCGAGTATTTCGCGAGCTCATCGCAAGACCGTCGGGCTCGCGTACAGTGGGTAACACAACAATCTCGAGGTTACAGTTGAGGTCGGCCGCCATGCGTCGAACGACCACCGATTGCTGATAGTCCTTCTGTCCGAAGTAGGCCCGATGCGGCATGACAAGGTTGAACAGCTTCGCAACGACCGTTGTCACGCCGCGGAAGTGACCCGGACGGGACGCGCCGCACAACCCCGTGGTAAGCTCGGTGACATCGACATACGTCTGGAAACCTTTCGGATAGATCGCCTGGGCAGATGGCGCAAACATCAGATCGACGCCGATCTGCTCCGCCTGCGCCAGATCGCCAGGCAGGTCCCGCGGATAGCTGTCGAAATCCTCGCCCCGTCCGAATTGGATCGGATTCACGAAGATACTCACGATGACGATATCGTTCTCTGCGCATGCCCTCCGCATGAGCGAGACATGCCCCTCGTGAAAGGCGCCCATCGTCGGAACGAGTCCGATAGTTTTTCCTTCACGCCGGAGCGACTCACAGCGGCGCTGAATCGTGTCCGGATCGTCAATCGTCTGCACAGTGGCCCTTCAGTGCGATGAGATGGACGGTAGCGTGCTCCGCTTAAGCTCGCCGGACGTCCCTGTCCGGC
>PQAQ01000230.1 GCA_003105305.1 Candidatus Methylomirabilota bacterium | reverse complement strand
CCACTCGGTCATGTGGGAATCGCGAAGAGCTCGTCGAGTTCCGGGATGCCTTCGCCATGATCAAGGCGATCGGCGATCACTCGTAAGGCAAGAGATTGAACTTTCGAGATGGCCTCTTCACGAGTCTCCCCATATACCATGACACCGGCAAGGTCGGGAACCTCGGCAATCCAGCGACCATCGTCTTCACGCTCGATCTCGATCTTCATTGAGTTGTCCTCCTGGAACAGTATATTCCACTCCCATACCCTAAACAAGAACGGCGTTACGTTGCCGAACGAGCCGGTGCAGCCGGTCTGACTCGCGGCTGAACCGGCTTTACCAGCCAACCACTGTGGGCGGCTCGCGTTCTTCCATGCTAAAGAAGAAAAACCGATAGCCGCGAACTCATAGTATCGGTGTCGCTGGCACGTGATACGTTTACCGCACTCCCCGCCATTGGCGAAGGCATTGCTCCCGAGGGAAGGCTGCCGAACGACGCAGAACCCGCCATCGCGTTTCGTCGGCTGCATCTGCTTGTTGGGCGGCCAGTCACTCATTTCTCGGCTCACCAGTTCTCCGATTGGATGACGAATTGGAGACTACGGATGAAGGAGTCTGCCAAGTACTGCTTCACGCGGTTGGGAGTCATGCTCCATGAGATGAGACCTGTGCGAGCAGGATAGAGACGAACGAGGCGCTCCATCGAGAGCAGGAAGACCGACATTCGTGGCGCGGCATCCACCACGATTGCGAAGTAGGGAACGCACCGGAAAGCGTCACATGCGGCGACGACCTTAGCGAGATCGCCGGGGTGCCCGATGTTGACCGAGGTGGCCTCAGTACCTGGGGCGCGGCTCCGGCTCTTGACCGAAATGCCCAGCCGCTCGTCGGAACGCGGCCTCTTGGCGATCAAGTCGATGCCGGTGTGATCCACACGTGCGCACTCGAAGCCGGAGCGCGAGAGCCAGTAGAGTACAAGCGCCTCGCCGAAGTCGCCGGTGATCTTCGCGTGCCGGGTGCTCTTCTCCAGGGTCAGCCTCGTCCGCGGCCTGCGGCGAGATGGTCCGCCCAACTATTAGTAAGCCGCCCCTGAAACCGACAAAGGCTGGCGGCCTATCCCCTGAATCGCCTCGACTCCCAAACAACGAATTAGCTTGTAATCTCCCATACTTAGCCCAACCGATCAAGCTTACTCTGTCCGACAAATGCTGCCAGCTTCGGCGGCCTATCCCGGTCGGCCTATAGCTGATGAGAACGATATCGGCTGTCTCCGGTCAATTATAATGTAGTCCTCCACAGTCACAAAGTATATTCGCTGTTCTGTACAAGTCAACGCGATAGCATTGCCGTTTATACTGGAGGGAATCGTCATGCTATTATAGCGTGGCGCGGTGGAGCGACTAAAAAGGATTGGCGAGGTATGGGGGAAGAGCCTCAAGTGATCTCAGCAAACAATCCTGCGATGGGTCTGGATGGCCTGAATGCGGCGCAGCGGGCTGCCGTAACGCACGGCGAGGGTCCGTTGCTCGTCATTGCGGGCGCCGGGACGGGGAAGACCACCGTGATTGCCCGACGCATCGCGCACCTGATCACCGGCAAGCGGGCCAGGCCGGAACAGATCCTCGCCCTGACCTTCACCGAAAAGGCGGCGGCGGAGATGGAACGCCGCGTCGACCTGCTGGTCCCGTACGGATTCACCGATACGTGGATCTCCACCTTCCACGCCTTCGGCGATCGCGTGCTGCGGGAGCACGCACTGGAGATCGGGTTGAGTCCGGACTTTCGCCTGCTCACGGAGCCGGAGCAGGCGATCTTTTTTCAGGAGCACCTGTTTGAACTCCCCCTGAACTATTACCGGCCGCTTGGCAACCCGCTGCGGCACGTCCAGGCCCTGCTGAAACTGTTCAGCCGAGCCAAGGATGAGGATGTCGATCCGGAGGCTTATGCCGCCTGCGCGGAGACGCTCGCACATCAAGCGACGGCGGCGCCTGATGATAAGGCGCTGGCGGAACGGGCCAGGCGGGAGACAGAGATCGCCGCAATCTACCGGAAGTACCAGGAGTTGATGGCCCGGGAGGGGAAGCTGGATTTTGGCGACCTCATGATACGGACGCTCAGTCTGCTCCGGGAGCATCCGTTGGCGCTGCGACAGCTACAGGAGCGGTTTCGGTACATCCTGGTCGATGAGTTCCAGGACACTAACTATGCCCAGTTTCAGATTATCAAGCTCCTGGCGGCCGCCCATCGAAATGTGACGGTGGTCGGTGACGACGATCAGTCGATCTTCAAGTTTCGCGGCGCCTCTATCAGCAACATCCTCGGCTTCCGTCGGGAGTTTCCCGAAACACACACGGTTGTGCTGACGGACAACTATCGCTCGACTCCTGCCATTCTTGATGCCGCATATCGGCTGATCCAGCATAACAATCCGGATCGATTGGAGTATCGGGAGGAGGTGGACAAGCGCCTGAGACCGTGCGGCGGTGACGGTCCACTGGTTGAGAGTCTGGTCTTCCGGACCTATCAGGATGAGGCCGACTGGGTGGCCGGAAAGATCGAGGAGTTGATGGAGGCGCAGGCATGCGCGCTGCGCGACATCGCCATTCTCGTGCGGAGAAACAGCGATGCCGATCCGCTGCTGCGTTCGCTCAACATGAAGGGCATTCCGTGGCGCTTCAGCGGCGCCCGGGGTCTGTACGACCGGGAAGAGGTGCGACTTGCGATCTCGTTCCTCCGGCTGCTGGCCGACCCCCACGACTCCCTAAGCCT